>JANNDW010000376.1:0-5873 GCA_031378125.1 Methylibium sp.
TAGATGCCGGCGAAGAAGATCATCGACGCGGTGGGCTCCACCTTCAGCGTGATCGGCAGCAGCATCGCCACCGCCGTGGCCGGGCCAATGCCGGGCAGCACGCCGACCGCCGTGCCGATCGTGCAGCCCAGCAGCGCCCACAGCAGGTTGATCGGCGTGCCGGCGGTGATGAACCCCTGCAGCAGGTTGTTCCAGGTCTCTGTCATGATGATTCGATCATGATTTTTCCAGCATCAAAGCCACCCGGTCGAGGTGAGGCCCGGCAGGTTGATGGCCAGCAGTTTGGTGAACATCCAGTACACGGGCGCGGCGATGGCAAACCCGGTCAAGGCGCTCTTGATCCAGGCGCCGGGCCGCAGGTCAAGCCGACCCTCGGCCGACTTGAAGCCCTGGGCGGCCAGCACAAAACACAGCGTGCAGCTAAGGATGAAACCGATGGTGGTGATCAGCGCAGCGTTCAGCAGCACGCCGACGGACACCCAGACGAAGCCGGGCCAATGGCCGGTCTCGGCGCCGCTCGGTGCTTCCATGTCGCGATAACCGCCGCTGCGCGCTTCGCGAATCAGCAACACGCCGCAAACCACCAGCACGGCCGCCACCAGCCAAGGCAGGAAGTTGGGGCCGACCCCCGAATAGCCCGCCTCCGAACTGATCTGGGTGGCACCCGCCGCCAGCAGCAAACCGAGCGCCAACGTGCCGGCGCCGATCAGCGCTTGCGGGCCGTTCATCACACCATGCCAGACTTGACCATCACCGCCCGCAGGCTGGCAAATTCGTCGTCGACGAACTTGTCGAATGCCGGGCCCGTCAGCAAGGCCGGAGTCCAGTTGTTCTTCTCCAAAGACTCGGTCCAGGCCTTGCTCTTGGTGGCCTTGACCACCATCTCCGTCAGCGCCTTGCGCTGCTCGGGCGTGATGCCCGCGGCGCCGTACACGCCGCGCCAGTTGCCCAGCACCACGTTGACGCCCTGCTCCTTCAGCGTGGGCACGTCGATGCCCTTCAGCCGGGTCTCGGACGTGACCGCCAGCGCGCGCATCTTGCCGGTGGTGATGTACTCGGCAAACTCGCTGTAGCCGCTGCCGCCCACCGTGACGTTGCCGCCCAGGATGGCGGCCGTGGCCTCACCGCCTCCGCGGAACGCCACGTAGTTGATCTTGGCCGGGTCGACGCCCACTTCGCGCGCGATCATGGCCGCGGCGATGTGTTCGGTCGACCCGCGCGAACCGCCGCCCCACTTCACACTGCCGGGGTCTTTCTTCATCTGCTCGATCACGTCCTTCATGGTCTTGAGCGGCGAATTGGCCGGCAGCACGAACACGTTGTACTCACTCGTCAAGCGCGCGATCGGCGTGGCCTGCGACAGGCTCACCGGCGGCTTGCCGGTAATGATGCCGCCCAGCATCACCGCGCCCATCACCATCACCGCATTCGGGTCGGCCTTCGATCCATTGACGAACTGCGCCAGGCCGATGGCGCCGGCCGCGCCGCCCTTGTTGTCATAGCTGACCGACGCCGCCACACCGGCTTCTTGCAGCGCCTTGCCCAGCGCCCGGCCGGTGGTGTCCCAGCCGCCGCCCGGATTGGCCGGGATCATCATCTTGAGATTGGCATTGGCCCAGGCGGGCAGCGGCAGCGCGCCGGACGCGGCCAGGGCCAGCAGCGATTTGAGAAAGGTGTCGCGACGCATGACGGTGTCCTTCGAGAACGATTGCACAAGGCTCGATGTTCGCGTCAAAGCCTGTCAGTCGGCTGTCCAAAGACCTAGGACAAACACCGAGGCGGGTTCTCGGTTCGCGCTTGCAGCGCGCGGTCTGCCGCGCAGGCATCATCGGCCTGTTCCATGAAACTCCTGCTGATCGAAGACAACCCGGCCATGCGCACCACGCTGCAGCGCAGCTTCGAGCGGCGCGGCATGCGGGTGGTGAGCTGCGACGACGGGGCGCGCGCGCTCGACCGCTGGCAAGCCAGCCTGCCCGACGTCGTGCTGCTGGATTTGAGCCAGCCCGGCCTTGACGGGCTGGAGGTGCTGGCCAGGGCGCGCGCCGCCGGGCTGCGCACGCCCGTGCTCATCCTCACCGCGCGCGGCACCGTGGGCGACCGCATCCTGGGCCTGAACACCGGGGCCGACGACTACCTGCCCAAACCCTTCGACCTCGACGAGTTGGAAGCGCGCGTGCGGGCGTTGGCGCGCCGTGCGGCCTCGCAGCCTGGCGAGGAGTTCCGCGGTGACACCACCATCGAGTTCTGCGGCATGCGCGCAGACAACGCCAGCGGTGCGGTCTACTTCCGAGGCCAGGTGATGGAACTGGCGCCGCGCGAACTGGCCTTGCTGCGCAGCCTGCTGGCCAAACCGGGCCATGCCGTGGCCAGGGAGCGTCTGCTCGAGGCCGTGTTCCCGGGCGAAGTGCAAGTGCAGGCCGAAGCGATCGAAGTGGTCGCCTACCGGCTGCGCAAGAAGCTGCTGCACACCGGCGCGCAACTGGTCACGCTGCGCGGCCTGGGCTACCTGTTGAAGGCCAGCGCATGAGGTGGCTGTCGATGCGCAGCTTGTCGTTGCGCAGCTTGTCGATGCGAGATTTGTCATTGCGCAGCTTTCTGCTGCTGGGCATCTTGTTGCCGGTGGGGGTGTTCGTCGTCATCAACACGGTCGGCCTGTACCGCCAGGCATTGAAGGCCGCCGACACGGCTTACGACCGCACGCTGCTGGCATCTGCCAAGTCGATCGGCGAGCTGCTGGAAGTGACCGGCAGCGGCGCGCAAGCAAGGCTCAAGGCCACCGTGCTGTATTCGGCGCTCGAGCCGTTCGAGGCCGACAACCGCAGCCGCATGTTCTACAAGGTCACCGGATTCAACGGTGAGATGGCCTCGGGCTTCGAAGACCTGCCGGCCTGGCGCGGCACGCTTCCGAACAAAGGCCTGTACGCCGCGCTGGTGGACTTCTACAACGACAGCTACCGCGGCCAGCCGGTCCGCGTGGCCGTGCTGCTGCAGCCGGTGGCCGGTCTCGGCGGCCAGGGCATGGCCACCATCCAGGTGGCCGAAACGCTGGAGCTGCGCCAGACGCTGGCGCGCCAGGTCCTGATCGACACGCTGTGGCGCCAGGCCGCGCTGGTGTTGGTGATCGCTGTGCTCGTCTTCGTCGTGGTTCAGCGCGCAACCAAGCCGGTGCGCGAACTCAGCGAACGCCTGAACGCGCGGAGCGAAAACGACCTGCGGCCGATCGCGGCCCCCAACGCACCGCTCGAGCTGCAACCGCTGGTGGACGCCACCAACCACGTGATGGCGCGGCTGGCCCACCTGCTGGAGCACCAGAAGCGGTTTGTGCGCGACACCTCGCACCAGTTGCGCACGCCGCTGGCGGTGCTGAAGACGCAGGTGCAATCGGCCCTGCGCGGCGATGTGGAGCCGGCCCAGGCGCTGGCTGAAATCGGCCACACGGTCGAGCGCGCCACCGAACTGGCCAACCAGATGCTGGCCCTGGCCAAGGTGGAACAGCTGCGCCAGCAAAGCGACGCGACCGTGCTGGACTGGGCCGCGATCGTGCGCGCGGTGGCGCTCGACCTGTCGGCCTTGATCGGCGCGAACCAGCTTGACTTTTCCATCACCACGGCAAGCTCTGCCGTGCGGGCGCACGAATGGGCGTTGCGCGAACTCACCCGCAACCTGTTGCACAACGCCATCAAACAAACGCCGCCGGGTTCGCGCATTGCCGTTGCCGTGAGCCATCGGCCCCATTGGGCCTGCCTGTCGATTGCCGACAGCGGCCCGGGCATCACCGCGCTGCAGCGCGAAAGGCTGTTTCAGCCTTTCTTCACAGGCGCCGGCGCTGGCGATTCGCGCAGCGGCTCGGGGCTGGGCCTGGCAATCTGCCATGAGATCGTGCAGTCACTGCACGGCAGCATCTCACTCGACAACCGCGAAGAAGATGGCCGAATCATCGGCCTGGACGCCAAGGTGCGTTTGCCGCTGGCGGACAATCCGGCCTGCTGAAGAAAAGGCGATGAACAAGCGATGAACAAGATCACACCTGTCGACAAGGTGCGCCTGGACAAATGGCTCTGGGCGGCGCGCTTCTTCAAGACCCGTGGCCTGGCCTGCGACGAAATCGGCAAGGGCCGCGTCAGCGTCAACGGCCAAGTGGCCAAGGCGTCCAAAGAGTTGCATGTGGGCGACCTGATCGGCCTGCGCCAGGGCCTGGTGCAACGCAGCGTGGCGGTCAAGGGCCTGACTGACCAGCGCGGCCCGGCGCCGGTGGCTCAGACGCTGTATGAAGAAACGCCCGAGAGCGTGGCTTCGCGCCTGCAGCTGGCTGCTAAAGCGCGCCTGAACACCGAGCCGGCGTTGGCCATCGAACAGGGCCGGCCGACCAAGCGCGACCGGCGCCAGCTGGCCGACTGGAACCGCTGGAGCGCGTCAGTCGACGCTGAGTGAGCGCCGAAGGTTCGGCCTGCGCGACCGATGTCACGCGATGGCGGCCGCGCGAAGAAGCCTTGTAATTCCACCTTGAATTTGAGGGCAATGGCTTCAAATCGACGGCTGCGGAGCATTTTTCACCGATGTCAAACACCGAACCCACCCCCCCGAACCCCGATCCGGCAGACGCCGCCCCGGCCGCCCAGGAAGGCGCCGCCGCGCTGAACACGGAATTCAAACTCCAGGAGCTCGAAGCCAAGCATGCCGAGGTGTCCGACGCCTACCTGCGCGCCAAGGCCGAGGCTGAAAACACCCGCAGGCGTGCCGAGGACGAAATATCCAAGGCACGCAAGTACGCTGTCGAGAGCTTTGCCGACAGCCTGCTGCCGGTCAAAGACAGCCTGGAGGCGGCCATCGCGATGCCCGACGCCTCGCCCGAGCAGATGCTCGAAGGCGTGCATGCGACGCTGCGCCAGCTGGTGGCGGCGCTGGAGCGCCAAAAGGTCGTCGAGGTCAATCCTGCCGCGGGCACCAAGTTCGACCCGCACCAGCACCAGGCCATCAGCGTGGTGGCGGCAGCACAGGAGCCCGGCACGGTCGTCATGGTGCTGCAAAAGGGCTACCTGATCGTCGACCGCGTGCTGCGCCCGGCGCTGGTCACGGTGACGGCGTCTTCGTGAATGGTTCTGCACAGCCTGTGCACAGCAATACGCACAGAACCTGCTTGAAAGCCCACACCTTATCCACACGTTAAGAACAACTCAATCCAGTTCTCAGGAGCAAACACCATGGCCAAAATCATCGGCATCGACCTCGGCACCACCAACTCGTGCGTGGCCATCATGGAGGGCAACACCACCAAGGTGATCGAGAACAGCGAAGGTGCGCGCACCACGCCGTCGATCATTGCCTACCAGGAAGACGGTGAGATCCTGGTCGGCGCCTCGGCCAAGCGCCAGGCCGTCACCAACCCCAAGAACACGCTGTACGCGGTGAAGCGCCTGATCGGCCGCAAGTTCACCGAGAAGGAAGTGCAGAAGGACATCGACCTGATGCCCTACAAGATCGCAGCCGCCGACAACGGCGACGCCTGGGTGGAAGTGCGCGGCAAGAAGCTCGCGCCCCAGCAGGTCAGCGCCGAAGTGCTGCGCAAGATGAAGAAAACCGCCGAGGACTACCTGGGCGAAGAAGTGACCGAAGCGGTGATCACCGTGCCCGCGTACTTCAACGACGCGCAGCGCCAAGCCACCAAGGACGCCGGCCGCATTGCGGGCCTGGATGTCAAGCGCATCATCAACGAGCCGACCGCGGCGGCACTCGCCTTCGGCCTCGACAAACACGGCAAGGGCGACCGCAAGATCGCGGTCTTCGACCTCGGCGGTGGCACCTTCGACATCTCGATCATCGAGATCGCCGATGTCGACGGCGAGAAGCAGTTCGAAGTGCTGTCGACCAATGGC
>JANNDW010000385.1:0-4525 GCA_031378125.1 Methylibium sp.
AACGCGGGTCTTCCGGCAACGGTGGCGGCCGCAGACTGATGGAGTACAGGCCCCGACCCACGAGCCAGACGCCGCACGCGATGAGCAGCCGGGTCAAGGCATGGCGGTTCTTGGCAGGCGCGTTCATGGTGGCTTCCTGTCCATTCGCTGCGAAGCCGGCTCAAGCCGGCGCTGAACGTCTCGCAGCGGCTGTACTGACCTGCGCTCGAATCTCCGTGCCCGCCTCGCCTTCCAGCATCGCCTCGATGTGTTCGAGCGAGCCGATCAGCGCCCGCCTCCCCGTCGCTTTCGCGAAACGGGAGGCCGCTTCGACCTTGGGCCCCATCGAACCTTCGGGGAACCGGTGCTGCGCCAACTCGCCCGGCGACACTTGTCGCAAGGCTCGCTGCCCCGGCAGCCCCCAGTCGAGATAGACGGCATCGACGTCGGTGGCGATGACCAGGCAGTCCGCATTCAGCTCGCGCGCCAATAGGCCGCTGCACAAGTCCTTGTCGATCACCGCCTCGACGCCGTGCCGGCTGCGCCCATCGTCCCCCACCGCAACGGGTATGCCGCCGCCGCCGGCCGCGATCACCAGCGCCTGGTGGTCCAGCAGCCAGCGGATGGGCGCCAGGCCAAGCACACGCTGTGGCTGTGGCGAGGCAACGACACGCCGAAAACCGGCGCCGTCGGCCGCCATGACCCAGTGCTTCTCGGCCGCGACGCGGTCGGCTTCACTGCGGCTGTATACCGGGCCGATCGGCTTGCTGGGCTTCGCAAAGGCCGGGTCGTCGAGATTCACTTCCACACGGGTCAGCAGGGTCACCACCACCTTGTCGGGCGGCAGGCGATTGCTCAGCTCCTGTTCGAGCAGGTAGCCGATCATGCCGTCGGTCTGCGCGCCCAGCACATCCAGCGGATAGCCTTGGACGGCGGTGTAGGCCGCCGCTTGCAGCGCCAGCAGGCCGACTTGCGGGCCATTGCCGTGCGTCAGCACGAGGTCGTGCTTCAGCGCCACGCGGGCCAGCTGGGCCGCGGCCACGCGCACGTTGTCGAGCTGGTTGGCGGCGCTCAGTGCTTGGCCCCTGCGCAGCAACGCGTTGCCGCCGATGGCGACGACCAGTCTCATGCGATGGTCTTCATGCGATCTTCTTCACGCAAGGGTGGCCACCAGCACCGCCTTGATGGTGTGCATGCGGTTCTCGGCCTGGGTGAAGACGATGGATGCTTCGGACTCGAACACCTCATCGGTGACCTCGATCTCATTCAGGCCGTAGCGCTCGTGCACCTGGCGGCCAACCTCGGTGTCCAGGTTGTGGAAGGCCGGCAGGCAGTGCATGAAGCGTGTATGCGGCTTGCCGGTCGCCCGCATCAGAGCGGTTGTCACCTGGTACGGCAGTAACTGGTCGATGCGCTGCTTCCACACGTCGTCGGGCTCGCCCATCGACACCCAGACGTCGGTGTAGAGGAAGTCGGCCCCGGCCACGGCTTTCAGCGGGTCGGTCTCAAGCGTGATGCGTGCCCCGGTGGTCTGCGCCAGCGCACGCATCTGTGCCACCAGCTCGGCCGGCGGCTGCAGACTGGCCGGCGCCGCGATGCGCACGTCCATGCCCATCTGGGTGCCACCCACCAGCAGCGAGCAGCCCATGTTGAAGCGGGCGTCACCCAGGTAGCAGAACGACATCTCGTGCAGAGGCTTTTCGCCGAACTCTTCCATCGTCAGCAGGTCGGCCAGGATCTGCGTCGGGTGGGCCGCGTCGGTCAGGCCGTTCCACACCGGCACATGCGAGAAGCGCGCGAGGTCCTCGACCACGCTCTGGTGGAAGCCGCGGTACTCGATGCCGTCGTAGAGCCGGCCCAACACTCGGGCCGTGTCCTTGAGCGACTCCTTGTGGCCCAGCTGCGACCCCACCGGGTCGATATAGGTCACGTGGCCGCCCTGGTCGTGTACCGCCACCTCAAAAGCGCAGCGGGTGCGCGTCGAGGCTTTCTCGAAGATCAGCGCGATGCTCTTGCCCTTCAACCGAGGGTGCTCATTGCCGGCGTACTTGGAGCGCTTCAACTCAGCGGCCAGGTCGAGCAGGAATCGGATGTCACGCGGCGCAAAGTCCTTCAGGTCCAGCAGGCTGCGATTGCGCAGGTTGAAGCTCATGGTGACTCCGGGTTCAAAGGGCGTCGCGCTCGATAGGACAGCTCATGCAATGGCTGCCGCCGCGCCCGCGGCCCAGCTCACCGCTGGGGATCGTGATCACCTCGACGCCGGCCTTGCGCAGCAGGGTGTTGGTGTAGGTGTTGCGGTTGTAGGCCATCACCACGCCGGGTGCGATTGCCAGCAGGTTGTTGCCGTCGTCCCACTGCTCGCGCTCTGCCTCATAGGCATCACCGCCGGTGGCCACCGTGCGCAACTTGGGCAGGCCCATGGCCTGGGCCACGACCTCGAGGAACGGCCGCGTTTCGCTGCGCACGTCCAGGCTGCCCGTTCCGGTTTTGCCAGGGGTGCCGGGTCGCAGGCTGTGCACGCGAATGCCATCGACGACGTCCGGGAAGACAGTCACCAGGTCCGCATCGCAGAAGGTGAACACGGTGTCCAGGTGCATCGCCCCGCGCGACTTGGGCAACTGCGCGGCCAGCACGTGTTTGGCGGCACCGTGCTCGAACAGGCGGCTGGCCAACTGGCTGACCGCCTGCGGCGAGCTGCGTTCACCCATGCCCACCAGCACCACGCCCTTGTTGCGACCATGATCCACCGGCATCACGTCGCCGCCTTCCAGCGTGGCCAGGCCGTGGTCGCGATCCGGGTCGCCCCACCATTCGGTCACCGTGCCGGCAAACGCCGGGTGAAAGCGATAGATCGCCGTCAGCAGCAGCGTCTCCTGCCGCCGCGCGGGCCAGTACATCGGGCACAGTACGGCGCCATGGCCGATCCAGCAACTGCTGTCGCGCGTGAACAGCGTGTTGGGCAGTGGCGGCAGCAGCAGGTCGGCCGCAGCGGCGCAGCGCGCCAGCAGCCCATCCGGTTCGAACGGCAACTCGCCGCGCGCCACGCCACCGATCAGCCGCTCGGCCAACTGGGCCGGCGGCATCGCTTCGAGCCAGGGGCGCAGTTGGGCCGCGGTCTCGCCGTCGATGAAGTCGGCGCCGAGTTTGCGGTCGAGCAGCCAGGCGCGCGCCAACGCGTCGCTGACGGTGGCGGCCAGCAGGTCGTGCAACTCCAGCACCTCGACGCCGCGCTCGATCATCGCGCTGGTGAAGGCATCGTGATCGTTGCGCGCCTGCGCCACCCATAACACGTCGTCGAACAGCAGCTCCTTGCAGTTGGCGGGCGTCAAGCGTTTCTGTGCCAGGCCCGGCCGGCACACCAGCACCTTGCGCAGGCGCCCTACTTCCGACGAGACACCCTTGCGCACCGTGTTGGCTCCGCTGTTTCGTTCGTTTTGGCTCACAGCGTCAGACGCCCGACGGCCAGCAGATAGCCGGCGACCAGCGCCAACAGCAGTAAGAGGCCCAGCACCCCGTACTCTCGCGTTGTGAACGGGCGCTGTGCGCGCTGCTTCTTGGCCAGCAAGTAGAGCGCCGCGCCGGGTGCGTACAGCAAGGCGCTGAGCAGCAGGTACTTCCAGCCCGCGGCGTACAGCAGCCAGACGCAATAGACCGTCGCGATGGCGGCCACCGGCAGGTCACTGACCGCACGAGTGGTGGTGGTGGTGGCGGTGGTGGCCTGGTCCGCATTGTTTGCCCGCCACGCCAGCAGCAAGCCGTAGCCGGCGCTGAACAAATAGGGCACCAAGATCATCGCGGTCGAAAGCGAAATCAGCGCCAGATACGAAGCCTTGGAGAACAGCGTCACGAGCAAGAAGACCTGCACCATGCCGTTGGTCAGCCACAGGGCGTTGGCCGGCACGCCGTTGCCGTTCTGCCGGCCCAGCCACTTCGGCATTACGCCGTCGCCGGCCGGCGTGAACAGCGACTCCGCGGCCAGCAGCGTCCAGGCCAGAAACCCGCCGCCCACCGAGACGATCACGCCGATGTAGATCAGCACCGCGCCCCAGGTGCCGACGGCCTTTTCAAGCACGCCAGCCATCGAGGGGTTCTTCAGCCCCGCCAGATCAGGCTGCGTCGTGATGCCCAGCGACAGCAGCGACACCGCCATCAGCAACAGCAGACAGATCACGAAGCCGGCCACGGTGGCGCGGCCCACGTCCTGGCGATTCGCAGCCCGCGCCGAATACACGCTTGCACCCTCGATGCCGATGAAGACCCACACCGTCACGAGCATCGTGCTCTTGACCTGGTCGAGCACCGAGCCAAGCTTGGCGTCGCCCCAGAAGTCGAGCCGGAAGGTGTCGATCTGGAAGGCCATGGCCACCAGCACGATGAACAACAGCAGGGGCACGACCTTGGCGAACGTGACCACGGCATTCAGCACGGCTGCGCCCTGGATGCCGCGCAGCACCAGGGCATGCACGATCCACAACACGATGGACGCCCCGAGCACGGCCGTTTGCGTGTTGCCCTCGCCGAACATCGGGAAGAAATAGCCCAGTGC
>JANNDW010000444.1:0-8576 GCA_031378125.1 Methylibium sp.
AGCGCGGCTCGGGCGCGCCGCGCAGCACCGGCGCGAGCCGCCACACCACGCACACCAGTACCGCGAGTGCGGCCACACCGAGCGGGTCGTCCGAGCCGTCGGCCACGCGGGCGGCGGCCCAAGCCCAATGCGGCCACAGCGCGGCGGCTTGCAGTGCCAGCCAGGCCAGCGGCGGCACCGCGTCGAAGCGTCCTTGCCAGCGGCCGGCCCCAAGGGTTGAGATCGGGTGATTCATGGGCACTTTCTTTCAACCCCGCCGGCGCGCCCGCACCGTGCCCACCACGATGCCCAGCACAATCAGCAGCGCCAGCCACGCACTCGGCTCCGGCGTGCTGGGCACTTCGGCGCCCAGTGTTGCGACAGCCAGATTGCTCACGCCCTCGGGCAGCGGCGAAGGCTGGTTCACCAATGGCGCCAGCGCCGGGTTGGGGTTGCGCAGCACGTGATCGACGGCGATGAAGCTGGTGTATTGCGTCAGCAGGCTGTACTTCAGGCCGAGTTCGGTGATGGCCTGCTTTTGCGCGCTGCCGCCTTCCAACGCTTCTTGATCGCTGAGTGAGGCGATGCGCTGGCGCGCCCACAGGTGGCGCAGCGCGCTTGAGCCGCTGTCTTCACGGCCGGTGGCCGGCACCTCGTTCATGAAGGCACCGTCGGCGCCTTTTCCTTCGATCACCAGCTTGCCGCTGGCGGCCACACCAGCCTCACCACGCCATTTGCCGAACACCACCACCGGCCGGCCGCCGAGCACGTCGGGCAACTGGGCGGGCTGCACGTCGTACACGTCCAGCCCCTCGAAGCGCGCTTTCACCTGGGTCAGCACCGGCGCGTCGATCATCTTGCGCAACCGTTCGGCCTGTGCGGCGGCGTGCTCGGGCTTGGTGACGACAAAGGCCTCGCCCTGCCCGGCCCGCGCGATGCCTTCGATCAGGTGCCGGTTGACGCTGCTGCCGATGCCGAACGCGAACACGTTGCTCTGGTTCAGGTTTTTGGCGATCAGCTGGAAGACCTCGGCCTCGACGCTCACATAACCGTCGGTCACCACGATCACGCTGCGCGACACGTCCGCCGCCTTCGGCAACGCGGCGATGCGCTTGAGCGCCGGCACGATCTCGGTGCTGCCGCTGCCGCCCATTTGCTTGATGGTGGCCAGCGCGTGTTCGATGTTGGCGCGCGTGGCCGGCACCGAGGCCGGCGACAGCATTCGGTTGCTGCCCGAGAACAGCATCACGTTGAAGGTGTCGCTGGGGCGCAGGTTGCCGATCAGATTTTGCAGCAGCGCCTTGGAGGTTTCGAGCGGAAAGCCGTGCATCGACCCCGAGATGTCGACCACGAAGATGTAGTCGCGCGGGTTGATCTGCGCCACCGGCACGGCCTTCGGCGGCTCGACCAGCGCCAGGAAAAAGTTCTCGCTGTCCTTGGCCTCGCCACCACGAAACAGCATCAAACCCGACTCGATGCGGCTGCCGGCCAGGCGGTAGTTGAGGATGAAGTCGCGGTTGTTGGCGGGCTTGTCGCCAGAGGTCAAGGCCACGCTGGCGTGGCGGGTGCCCGCGCCGTCGACGCCGATGTCGTGCGAGGGGGACGTGACTTCCTTCAGCGCCACCGGCGTGTCCAGCGTCACCTTGATCTCGAACGCCGTGGCCGAGGTTTCGCCGCTCTTCAGGTAGAGCGCTGCAATCCATTTCTCGTTGACCGCCGCGCCCTGCGGTGCGTTGTAGCGCGGGCCCACCACCGTGGGAAAGACAAAGCCGTACAACGCGTCGGTCGGTGTCAACAACTCGGTGTAGCGCAACTCCACCGCCACGTCGTCGCCGGGCAGGATGTTGGCCACGTTCATCTCGAACACGTTGGGGCGGTGCTGCTCCAGCAGCGCGCTGGTCTTGCCCTCTTTCTTCGCGTTGTCGTATTCGATCCGCGCCTGCTGCTTTTCCTTGATGCGAGCGGTCAGCAGCCTGTCGCCCAGGCGCACGTTCATCGCGTACACCGCCGCCTGCGTGGAGCCGGGGAACACGTAGCGCGCTTCGATCGGCCGCTGGCCTTCGTTGCTGTAATGCTGCGTCACCGTCACATCGGCAATCACGCCGGCAATGCGCACGTCGACGTGGGTGGCCTTGAGCGGCAGCCGGTCGGTGCCGGGCTCATTGCTGTTGATCTGAAAGTACGGGCTCTCGGCCTTCGGCGCCTCGGCGTCGTCGGCATGCGCCGGCGACCACACAACCAGCAGCAGCGCCGCGAACATGGCCGCTGCAATGCACAACAGCACGCGGCCGGTGCGGGTGAGTGGTCGCAGCGGATGGAAGGAACGAAAAGGCGGACGAAAGGGCTGTCGAAAAAGAGGGGGCATGACATCTCTCCTTGGCTTGCACCACCGGGCCGGTGGGCATGGCAGCAAGGATCAAGGGGTCATGCGAAGCGGGTTTGAAGCGACCGCGGGGTTGTGTGAAGGCGGTGTGAAGGGAGGGCGAAAGCGCGCCGCCGAGCGCAATTTATCGAAGCAAGACCATGCCCAGCCGGACCGCCGCCTTGTTGAACGTGACAGTCCGCTGGCACCCGGCCGCGCGAGCGCATTCGCCAATGAGCGCATCCGCGAAGTCTCCCGATCCGTCGCCCAAGCTTGCCAGCGCGGCACTGACCGTTGCCCGCCGCTCGACCACGAGCTGGCGCGCCTCGAGCAAGTCGCGCACGGTCTCGTGCAGCTCCGCGACCGTGGCGCTGTAGAGCCGTTTCAACACCCAGCAAACCTCCACCAGCACGACCAGGCTGATGTAGCCCGGGTCCCGCTCCCCCAGTTCACGTTCAATCAGGCGAGTGGCACGCGCCGATTGCGCTGGATCGTCCTGCGCAAGGTAGCGCACCAGCCCGTTGGTATCTCGACGGGCCATGCCGCTGGGTCATGCCCAGGCGCGCTCGATGATGGCAGCAGCATCGGCCTGCTTCGGCAGCAGCCCATAAACGCCGCCCCATTCAGCGTCGAAGCGCGACGCGATGAACGCATCCGACACGAAGGCCGGTGCGTCCCGCAGCAGCAGCGTGGCCTGGACCAGCAGCACCAGGTGCCGCACAAAGCGCCGCGCGCCGGCCTCCAGCGCATCCGCGGGCTGCCGCACCGCGGCCTGGAGGGTTTGCCAAGACGCTTGCAGCCGCGCCTCGCCACCGCCTTGCCGTGCCAAGTCGTCCAGCAGCGCCTGCATCGCCTCGGGCTCGCGGCCGATGGCGCGCAGCACGTCCAGGCACATCACATTGCCCGAGCCCTCCCAGATGGAGTTGACCGGCATCTCGCGGAACAGCCGAGCCATCGGCGCGTCTTCCACATAGCCGTTGCCACCGAAGACTTCCATCGCCTCGCCGGCCAGTTCGATACCGCGTTTGCAAACCCAGAACTTGGCGGCCGGCGTGACGATGCGCTGCCAGGCGCGCTGCAGCGGCGCATCGGCCTGCTCGAACGCGCGCGCCAGGCGCATCATCAAATGGGTGGCGGCTTCGCTCTCCAGCGCCATGTCGGCGAGCACGTTTTGCATCAAGGGCTGCTCCACCAGCCGCTTGCCGAAAGCGCGGCGGTGGCGGGCATGGTGAATGGCTTGAACCACGCCGTGGCGGATCATGCCGGCGCTGCCGAGCACGCAGTGCAGCCGGGTGCAGGTGGCCATCTCGATAATGGTGGGGATGCCGCGGCCCTCTTCCCCGACCATCTGGCCCCAGGCGCCCTGGAACTCGACCTCGCTGCTGGCGTTGGAGCCGTTGCCCAGTTTGTTTTTCAGGCGCTGGATCAGCACCGCGTTCTTGCTTCCGTCGGGCCTGAAACGCGGCACGTAAAAACACGAGGGTCCGTTGCCGGTGCGCGCCACCACCAGGTGGGCATCGCACATCGGTGCCGAGAAAAACCATTTGTGGCCGACGAGTTCGTATTCGGCGCCGCGCCCTTCGCCCCGAACGGCGGTGGCCACGGTGGTGTTGGAACGCACGTCCGAGCCGCCCTGCTTTTCGGTCATACCCATGCCGATCAGGATCGAATCCTTTTGCGCAACGGCCACGTCTCGCGCATCGTAGGTGGTGGAGTAAAGCTTGGCGCCGATCTGCTCGAACAACGCAGGCTCCTTTTGCAACACCGGGATGCAGGCGAAGGTCATCGAGGTTGGGCACAGGCTGCCGCCTTCGATCTGGGCGTGCATCGAGAAGCCGGCCGCGTAGGCGCTCCACGCGCCGGGGCCCGGGTCGGAGAACGGCTGCGAGACCAGGTTCTGTTCGCGCAGCATGCGCATCAGGCTGTGCCAGGCTGGGTGGAACTCGACCCGGTCGACCCGGTGGCCGACCCGGTCGAAGGCGTGCAGCTCGGGCTTGAAACGGTTGGCCTCTTCGGCCCAGCGCATCGTTTGCTCGCTGCCCAGCGCCGCGCCGTAGTTCGACAGCGACGCCTCGTGTGCTTGCGCCGCGCCGCGCCGCACCGCGTCTTGCAGTGCCACGTCGCCGGCATAGAGGTTGTGGTCCTTCAGTTCGGGGACCACGTTGGTGACTTCGTGTGTCGTCCAGCTCATGAATGCCTCCTGGGCGCCGTGTCGACTCGGGCGCGGACAATGGAATAGTCCCACAGGCCGGCGCCGCGCGCTAAGTCGGTTCAGCGACAGTCGGTTCAGCGACAGTCGGTTCAGCGACAGTCGGTTCAACGCGTCAGCCGCCGCGCGATCAGCGCGCTGGTGATGCCCAGCAGAATCGCCCATTCGAGCGACAAGGTGACCGTGGCCACCAGCGTCACCAGCAGCGGCACACGCTCATGCGGCTCCTCGATCCAGAGGCGCCGCATCTCGCGCCCGTCGAACAAGCCCCAGGCCACGATGAACAACAGCCCGGCAATCACCGCCAGCGGCAGGTAACGCGCCAGCGGGCCGACGAAGGCCAGGATCAGCACCAGAAACAGCGCCGCGCTGACGGCGGCAAGCGGCGTGCGCGCGCCCGACTCGGCATTCACACCCGAGCGGTTGAACGAGCCGCTGGCCGGATAGGCCGAGAAAAATGCGCCGGCCAGGTTGGCCAGGCCCTGGCCGATGAATTCCTGGTTGCCGTCGAGCACATCGCCGTGGCGGCGCGCCAGCGCGCGCGCGATCGCCGCCGCCTCGGTCAGCGCCAGCAAGGTCATCACCAGCGTGGCACCGAACAGGCTGCGCACTGTAGACACCGACAGGTCGGGCCACGACAAGGGCGGGAGCGCGCTCGGCAATGCCGGCACGGTGGCCAGAGGCGGCCAACCCGGCTGCAGACGCGCCAATGCCAGCGCCGCCAGCGTGCCGCCCACCACCGCCACCAACATCGCCGGCACGATGCGGTTGATCGGCCGCGCGAGCAGCGCAAAGGCGATCGTCGACAGCCCGGCCAACAGCGCGAGCCATTGCGTCTCGCCCAGACGCGAGGCCGCCGCGCCGAGGTTGCTGAACACCGAGGTCCCGCCCGGCAAGGCAATCGCCAGCAGCGGCCCGATCTGGCTGTTGATGATCAGAATCGCGGCGCCGCCGGTGAAGCCCACCACCACCGAATGCGGCACCTTTTCGATCAGCGCGCCGACCTTGGCCAGGCCCAGCAGCAACTGCATCGCGCCAACCAGGAAGGTCAAGGTCAGCACCAGCTTCACGTACTGCGGCGAGCCGACCGCGGCGAGCGGCCCGACCAGCGCCATCGTGGTGAGTGAAATCGCATTCGCCGGGCCGGTGACCATCAAGCGGCTCGAGCCGAACAGCGCCGCCACGATGCACGGCAGCATCGCGGCGTACAGCCCGTACTGCGGTGGCATGCCGGCCAGCGTGGCGAACGCCACCCCTTGCGGCAGCACGACGATGGCGCCGGTCAGCCCGGCCAGCAGGTCGGCGCGCAATGCGCCGGGTTCGCGCCAGACCGGCGCCCAGTGCATCAGCGGGAGTTGCAGGCTCAACGCCGAACCCGCCTCACATGCGGCCCTTCCACGGCACCCGCTCGCGCTCGACCCAGCGCATCAGCAGGTCGAATATGCAGGCCACCACGCCGATCCCGATGATGCCCATGATCACGATGTCGGTGCGCAGGAAGTTCGCCGCGTTCAGGCCCTTGCCGGTGGTGTTGCCGTCCTTGAGTTCGTTCATGTCGGTTGCCACCGCGCCCCTTGGGCTTTGCCTTGGTCTTGGGCTTGCCTTCCACGCCTTCATCTCCTTCGTGCGCGGGTGTTCGATCTCATTCATGGACCTGGGTCTGCTTCGACGCAGCGGGCCAGTTCTGGTCGGCTTTGGCGACGAAGCCGGGGATGTCGCCGCCCCACAGCGTCTGGAGGTCTCGGTTGTAATTCAGTTAGAGCTTGCCGTCGACCACGCTGAACGCTGCCGGGTCTGTGGCCGCCTTGCAGCCGCCGGCCATGCCGAAGGCGCAGAAGCCGCCGTACTGGTGAGCGTATTTGCCGGGGCCGGCGACGAGCGCATCGCGGTGGGCCTTGGACGAGAAGTGAAAGCTTGAGCCTTTGTAGTCGGCCCTGTGCTCGGCCGAACCTTTGACCGGTCTCTCGTCGGTGAAGTAGGCCACCGGGTCATGGCCGCGCAGCGCGGCGCCGTCACGTTCGAAGAACTCGCCGGCCCAGGCGGTCGAGACGAGGAACAGGGTCGCGGCCACCGCGACGGCGAAGGCCGCCAGTGTGGGCAAGACGCGATGTCTAGGGTTCATGGGGCGCTCCAAAAGGATGAAGATGAGCCGGCCGCCTTCAGACGTTGATGAGCATTTGGAAGCCGCCGTAGATCAGGCGCTTGGCGTCGAAGGGCATCGGGTTGACGGCGGGCTGCAAGCGCGGGTCGGGCATGGACTTCTCCCAGCCCGCATCGCGCACCTGGCGCGAAGGCCAGACGATCCACGAGAAGACGACGGTCTCGTCCGGCTTGCGCTGAACGGCCATCGGGAAGGACGTGAGCTTGCCTTCGGGCACGTCGTCGCCCCAGCATTCCACCACCGTGATTGCGCCGTGTTCCTTGAAAACCGCGGCGGCCACCTCGGCGTGCTTGCGGTAGAGCTCGCGGTTGGCCGTTGGCACCGCGGCGACAAAACCATCAACGTAGTTCATGAACGTTTCTCCTTGGGTCGGATGAAGATTGAGAAGAGTCGGCGCGCCACGCCCGATGGCCGTGCGCACTGCCGCGTCGGTGTTTTCGGGCCGGCGCCTTTGCCGGCCTTGCGGGCTTCATGGTGTGGCTCGCTCAGACCATGGGTTCAACGGCAACGCCGACCATCCAGCCGACGCCGAATCGGTCGGCGACCATGCCGAAGCAAGGCGACCAGAAGGTCGTGCCCAGTGGCATGCGCACCTGGCCGCCGGCGGCGAGTGCGTCGAAGGCGCGCTGCGCGGCGGCGGCGTCTGGCATCTCGATGGACAGGCTGAAGCCGCTGAAAGCCAGGTCACCGCTGGCCATGCCGTCGGAGGCCATCACGTTCGTATCGCCGATGCGCAGGCCGGCATGCATCACCTTGCGGCCCCAGTGCGGCGGCAACGGCATCATCGGCGGATCGGGGCTCTCGTCAAAGCGCATCAGCATCGTCACGCTGGCACCCAGCGCGGCGCGGTAGAACTCGATCGCTTCTTCACAGCGGCCGTTGAAAAACAAGTACGGTTCGATCTTCATCGCGATCCCTTTCTGAAGCACGCGGGTGAAATACGCGGGTTGACAAGACGCGGCGCTCAACTGCGCCGCGCGGTGGAAGCCCGGCGTGCACGCGGCGCGCCGAGCAGGCATTCGACGTAACTGCGCAGGTGCGCGATGCACTCGCCGGCGATCTGCGGCCCGCCCTTGGCCTTGGCCAGGATGAACGCGCCCTGGATGGACGCCTGCGTGTACAGGGCCAGGCTTTCCGGGCTCCAGTCGGCGTCCGGGGCGTAACGCGCCTTGGCCTGGGCAATGTCGCCGGCCACGGCCCGGGCATGCAACTCGATGCCCATCGCGCAGGCGGCGCGGATGGCGGGCGAGGTGGCGAACGTCTCCTGCACCATGGTGCCGAGCAGGCAGGTGTAGTCGGGCAGCTCACCGTGCAACAGGCTGGCACGGAAGTCGATGTAGGCCAGCACGCGCTCGCGCGGGTCGGCCACGTTTTGGTACGGCGCGGAGGCAAACAGCGCACCGGTCACTTCGTTCCAGTGCTGCGTGGCAGCGACGGCGGACTCTTCCTTGCCCTTGAAGTGGTGGAAGAAGCTGCCCTTGGTGACACCCGCCGCGTGGCAAATGTCATCCACCGTGGTCGCGGTGTAGCCCTTGGTGCGGATCACTTGAATGGCCGCATTGAGCAGCCTGGATTTTGAATCGACGGCGACGATGTTCATGGCGGGGTGCGAAGGCAAGTGAGCTGTGTACCGACTGGTTGGTATGTACTATACCTACTGGTTGGTATGTTTCAAGCCTAAATTTGTAACGGTGGGCGCCGCGGCAGCCGGCCTGCGGGCCGGCACCGGTGCAACACTGTCAAACCGCTCAGGACACAGCCTGGTAGTACAGGTTCTGCGGGTGCTTGGCCTGCGCAAAGAAGAACCAGCGCTCGGCCAGCAGGCCCGGCGCCTGCACCAGCACGGCCAGCACCCAGGCCAGGCT
>JANNDW010000450.1:0-2215 GCA_031378125.1 Methylibium sp.
CCCGGCGGGGGAGGCAACAACGTCTACGCCATCAGCTACCGCGACACCGACCCGCAGCGCGCCGAGCGGCTGGTCGAGCGTCTCGTCAAGATGTTCGTCAACTCCGGCGGCGACAGCAAGAAAAAAGACTCCGAAGACGCGCGCAACTTCATCGAAGAAGAGATCCGCACCTACGAAGCCAAGCTGGTGGAGGCCGAGAACAAGCTCAAGGACTACAAGCTGAAGAACTTCAGCGTCACCGGCGTGTCCACCCAGGACTACTTCGCCCGCATGTCGGCCCTGTCCGACGAAGTCAACCGACTGCGCCTGGAGACCAGCGCGGCCGAACAGTCGCGCGACGCCTTGAAGCGCGAACTCTCCTCGGAGGCCCCGCAACTGCCGCTCGAAGCCCTGGGGCCGCAGACCGCCGCTGCCCCAATCGTCTCCGAACACGAAGCGCGCCTGGACACGCTCAAAAAACAGCTCGACGAGCTGCTGCGCCGCTACACCGACGAACACCCCGACGTGGTCAGCACCCGGCGCACCATCGGCCAGATCGAGCTGCTCAAGCGCGCCGACCTGGAGGCCAAGCGTGCCGCCCTGGCCGCGCTCAACAAAGGCGGCAGCGGCGCCAGCGCTGCGGCCGCCACCAACCCGGTGTTCCAGAAGATCCGCTTCGCGCTGGCCGAAGCCGAAGCCAACGTCGCCTCGCTGCGGGTGCGCCTGGGCACCCAGCAGGCCCGCCTGAACGAAACCCGCGCGCTGGCCAGCCGCGCCCCGCAGACCGAGGCCGAGCTGACCCAGCTCAACCGCGACTACGACATCATCCGCAAGAACTACGAACAACTCGTCTCCCGGCGCGAATCGGCCTCGCTGGGCGTGAAGATCGACCAGACCGCCCCGCTGGCCGAGTTCCGCATCATCGAGCCGCCGCGCACCGCGCCCAACCCGGTGTTCCCCAACCGGCTCAGCCTGGCCCTGCTGGGCGTGCTGGGATCAATAGCCGCGGGCATCACCGCGGCCGTGCTCAAGAGCCGGCTGCACCCCGTGGTCAGCAGCACCAAGGCGCTGCGCGAACTCTCGGGCCGCCCCGTGCTGGGCACGGTGTCGCTGCTGGTTAACGAGCCGGCCCGCCAAAGCCAGCGCCTGAGCCTGCTGGGCCTGCTGGGGGCCATCCTCAGCCTGCTGCTGGCCCAAGCCGCCTGGCTCGGCTGGGTTGCCGTGCATTCCAAGATATGACATTGCCAGACCACCCGACATGAGCCTCATCGAACAGGCCACGCGCCGACTGGAAGAACTCAAGCGCGCCGGCATCGAGGTGCCCACCTGGGACGGCGCAGTGGCCTTGGCGAACAAAGAGGAGCGCCGAGCGGCCGCCGAGCCCGCGCCCAGGGCCGCGCCGGCGCGGTTCAACGCGGGAGCTGAAGTGCGCGCCGAGCGAGCCGGCGCGCTGCGCCCGGCCACCGGCCACGCGCTGGTGCAGGTGGGGCGGCGTCAATCCAGGAGCGTGGAGGTCGACCTTGCGCAACTGGCCAACGCCGGCTACTTGGTGCCGGGCAGCCCGCGCTCGACGCTGGCCGACGAATTCCGGGGCATCAAGCAGCCCGTGCTGAAGAACGCCCGGGCCGACGCGCAGGCGCCCATCCGGCTGGGCAACCTGGTCATGGTCACCAGCGCCGTGGCGGGCGAGGGCAAGACGTTTTGCGCACTCAACCTGGCCTTGAGCATTGCCTCCGAGGTGGACAGCTCGGTGCTGTTGGTGGACGCCGATGTGGTGCGCCCGGCCATCGTGGATCGATTGGGGCTGCGCGGCTCGGGCGGCGGCAGTTCGGGCAGCTCGTATAAGGGGTTGCTGGACTTGCTAAGCGAGCCGAGCCTGGACCTGTCGGAGGTGATCCTCAAGACCAACGTGCCCAAGCTGAGCGTGTTGCCCGCGGGCACACCGCGCATCAACGCCACCGAGTTGCTGGCCAGCAACTCGATGGAGGAGCTGCTGCAAGACATCTCCAGCCGCTACGCCGACCGCATCGTGATCTTTGACGCCCCCCCGCTGCTGGCCACCACCGAGTCCAGGGTGCTGGCCGCCCGCATGGGCCAGATCCTGATGGTGGTCAACGAGGGCACCACCAGCCGCCAAGACATCACCCAGGCCTTTGCCGCCGTCCAGGCCTGCCCCATCGTCTTGTCCATGCTCAACCGCTCGACACACTCCATCGAACAGCAGCAATATGGCTAC
>JANNDW010000453.1:0-4099 GCA_031378125.1 Methylibium sp.
GCGCGCTGTCGATCGCCGAGCAGCGGCATCAGGCCGCGCTCCAGAAGGGCCTGGCCGGCGCGCTCGCCCAGCCAGGCCTCGGCACAGGGCTGCAGCCGCGGCTCACCGTCGCGGCTGAAGGTGTAGGCCGGCAGGTCGTCCACCTCCTGCACCTGGCCCGGCGTGAGGTCCCAGCCACTCTCGGTGAAGGCCTGGCCGAGCAGCAGCGCCACGGCCAGCGAACCCGGGCCCCAGAGCAGCGTGTTGTGCACCGGCGCGGCCGTTTGCTCCTCGAACCCGAACCCCTCGGTGGGGTCGGTGGCTTTGCCATACGGCAGGCGCATCAGCAGGCGCGGCGCGACCAGGCCGATCCAGGGCGCGACCGCGCTGCGGCGCAGGTCTGTCCAACGCCGCGCCGCATCGGTTACCAAGGGCTGCCACTGGAGCGGATCGGGCAGGGCAGCGACCGACCCGCAACCGAACAGCGCCGGCGCCGCCGCGGCGACGAAGGGCCCGCCGGCCTGTGCGGCGATGGCGCCCATCCCGGCCAACAGGCCCAGGTCGTCGGCTCCGGGGCCGACACTGAACAGGCCGGCGAGCAAAGACCAGCCCGGGTTTTCGGGCTCATCGGTGCCCGGGCCGCACAGCACCCGGCCCAGATCCGAGCGCGACAGCTGGCCTTGTGCGGCGCCGAGGTCGGCTCGCATCTCGTCGCGCGTCACGTCCAGCAGGTGCAACTGCAGGTCTTCGTTCAATTCGAGGCGCGACACCAGCCACTGCGCACCGCGCCAGCCCGCCTCCAGCGCTTGGAAGGCGGGGTCGTGCAGCAGCGCGCGCAGCGGCTCGCCGAGACTGCGGTCCACGCGGTCCAGTGCCTGTTGATCGACCGGGGTGGCGGCAACGATGTGGGGCGCGACAAGGCTGTGGATCCATGCCTGCATGGCGTCGGCCGGCGCCGCCGCGGCGGCCTCGGGCGGGCGGCCGAGCAGCCTGCCAATCAGCGCGGTCGGGCCTTCACCGGCAGCCGCCGCCTGCGCGCGTGAAGGGTGATGGAGCCGGCCGCGCATTTCGCGCAGGGTACGCAAGGCGTCGACCTTCTCGCACAGGCGATCGGGATGAAAGTCGGCTATCGACGCCAAGTCGAGGTCGACCGCCGCGCCGCCGATCTCGAGCGTCAGGTGCGGCGCGATGCGGCGCATCACCTCGTCGAAGTTGTCGATGTCGATGCGCAGCGGCCGCCGCGAGGCCAGCGAGGCGTGCGGCGTGCGGCCGCCGAAGTCGCCGAGCAGCAGCAGCCGCATCGGGCGCGCGCCGTCATCGTTTCGGCGCACCCGCGGTGCGGCGCCAAGGCCAAGGCGAAAGTCGGATTCGAGGCGTGCGGGCATCGGAATGGGAGGTGGGCGCGGCTTGCTGCCTTGTGAGGTACTTTGCGCCAGAGTCAGAGATTCGGCAAGCACCTGTCGACAGCACCTGTCGACATGCGCGCCGGTTCGGCGCATGTCACAGCGCGGGCGCCGCCCCTCACCGACAGGCTTCGACGGTGGCCGTGCTGCGGGGCGCGGTCGACCACCGGTGACTTTCGTCGCTTTACCCCTTGCAGCCGTTTTCCTACGCTGCTGGACGAGGCGCGCGATTGCGCGTGGACGCAAGCGCTTGCATGCCGTACGGCATCTCGTTCAACGTTCCGCCGCCGCCGGAAGTCCCCTTCGAAAACGCAGAACTTTGGGCCTTCTGAATGCTTGACTCAAGTTCTTCAAGGACCCCCCCGCGTGGATGCCGACTTGTCCGCCACTGAGGCCACCGCCGCACCGCCAACGCCAACCGAATTGGACTTGCCGGACGCCTTGCGCCTGGCCGTCGAGATGCACCAGGACCGCCAGCTGGAGGGCGCCGAGACCCTCTACCGCCGCATCCTGGCCGCCGCCCCGCAACAGGCCGACACGCTGCATTTCCTGGGCATGCTGCGGCACCAGCTTGGCCACAGCGACGAAGGCATCGCGCTGATCGAGCAGGCGGTGCGCCTGCTTCCAGACTTTGCCGGCTTCCACAACAACCTGGGCAACATCCACGTCTCGCGCGGCGATGTGGCGGCCGCCACGCTCGCCTACGAGCGCGCGATTGCGCTGGCCCCGGTGTCGGCCGATCTGCAGAGCAACCTGGGCGCGTTGTACCGGGCGCAAAACCGCTTCGGCGAGGCACGGGCCAGCTACCAACGCGCGATCGAAATCGACCCCAAGCACCTGAACGCGCACAACAACCTCGGCTTGCTGCACGCGGCCGAGGGCGACTTGCCGGGTGCCGTCAGCTACTACTGCAAGGCCGTGGAGCTGATGCCCAGCAACCCCGACGGGAGAAAGCTGCTGGGCTTCACCTATTACTCGATGGGCAAGGTCCGGGAAGCGGCCGAGGTGTTTCGCCAATGGCTGACCGACCAGCCCGCGCACCCGGTGGCGCGCCACATGCACGCGGCGTGCTCGGGCGAGGGCGTGCCCGAACGTGCGCCCGACGACTATGTGGAAACCACATTCGACAGCTTCGCCGAGAGCTTTGAGACGCTGCTCAACGAGCACCTGCACTACCAGGCGCCGCAGTTGTGCGCGGCCATGCTGGCGCGGCACCTGCCGGCGCCTGCGCAGCAGTTCGTGCTGCTCGATGCCGGCTGCGGAACCGGCCTGTGCGGTCCGTTGGTCGCCCCCTGGGCGCGCACGCTGGGCGGCGTGGACCTGTCGCGCGGCATGCTCGACCGGGCGCGGACCAAGGGGGTCTACACCGAGCTTTTCAAGGCCGAGTTGACCGAGTTCCTGCGCGAATCCCCCGGCCAGTGGGACGTGCTGTTGTCGGCCGACACGCTGTGCTACTTCGGTGACCTGCAGCCTGTGATCGCAGCGGCCGGCGGCTCGATGTGCGCGGGTGGAACGTTGGTGTTCACGGTCGAAATGCTCGGTGATGACGCCGAGTTGCCTTTCAGGCTGGAGCCCCACGGCCGCTACGCGCATGCGCGCAGCCATGTCGAGCGGGTGCTGTCGCACGCGGCGCTGCACCTGCTTGAGATCAGCCCCGAGACCTTGCGCCACGAAGGCGGCAATCCCGTGCGGGGCTGGTTGGTGGCGGCGCGAAAAGTGGCGGCTGCGTAGCACCCCGCACCCCGCCACAAATGACTTTCGTCGCTTTACCCCCCGCCCCGGTTTTCCTACCCTGCCTGAAACGGCGCGCGTTCCAGCGCAGCCCCCAACGCACTCATGGCGAACCCCATCTCGCTCACTTCTCCGCTGCCGCCTGAAGACCTGTTCTTCGAGGCCATGACCGCCTCGGCAGCCTTGAGCACGCTGGGCGAAATGCAGTTGAGCCTGCTCAGCGAGAAGCCCGACCTGAAGCCCGTTGACCTGCTGGGCAAACCTGTCACCGTGCACGTCGAACTGCACGACGGCAGCAAGCGCCATTTCAACGGCATCGTCAGCCGCTTCGGCGCGGGTACGCACCGCGGCCGTTACTTCGGCTACCAGGCCACCGTGAAGCCCTGGCTGTGGTTCCTGACGCGCACCAGCGACTGCCGCGTGTTCCAGGACGAGTCGGTGCCCGACATCGTGAAGAAGGTGTTCGCCGACCACGGCGTGGCCAACTTCGAGTTCAAGCTGTTCCGCCAATACGCGCCGCGGACCTACTGCGTTCAGTACCGCGAAAGCGATTTCAATTTCGTCGCGCGCTTGCTGGAGTGGGAAGGCATCTACTGGTACTTCAAGCACACCGACGGCAAGCACCAGCTGGTGCTGGTCGATTCGCAAAGCGCGCACGATGCCGCGGCCGGCTGCGAAACCATGCGCTACATCGAAGACCCAGCGCATGCGCCGCCCGACCAGGAGTACGTGTCGAACTGGGCCTCGAATCAATCGGTGCGCACCGGCAAGGTGGCACTCACGAGCTACGACTTCGAGCGCCCCTCCACACCGCTGAACGTGGAGACGGTGCGCGCGCGCAGCTACGACCTGTCCGACTACGAACGCTTCGACTTCCAGGGTGACTACGTCCTAAAGCCCGACGGCACCCAGTGGTCCGAGAACCGCCTGGACGAAATGCAGGCGCGCTTTCATCAGAACCGGGGTGACTCCAACGCGCTGGGGCT
>JANNDW010000502.1:0-3333 GCA_031378125.1 Methylibium sp.
CGCTTGGAGCCTTGTGGCACGACGTTCACGGCCGCCGGGCCGGCAGCCAGCATTGCGGTGAACAACACCATCGCGACGTGGTCGCCGAGCTTCATGTCGAGCATCCAGGGCGCCAGCATCGGGCTCCAGGCCACGCAGACCAGGTAGGCGGCCCAGGTGGCGCGCCGGATGCGGGCTTCGCGCAGTTGCATGGCCTGCGACAAGGGCATGGCCGTATCGACATCGGCCACGCGGCGGCGGCCGAGCGCGCTTTCGCGGCGCTGCCACCAAGCGGCGGGTGGTGCCGCCACTTCTCGCAGCCCCATGAAGCGTTGCACGCGGCGGCCGTAGAGGGCCTGCCAGGCTGGCGCCATCACCACCGCCAGGATCAGACCGAAGATCGCCAGGGTGGCGAGGAAAGCACCCACGGTGACATCGGGGTCGGCGAACGTCGACGTGTGCATGGCGGCCACCTTGGACCAGCACGACTGCATCACTTTTCCTCCACGGCCGGCAGCTCGGTGGCGGTCATGCGATAGCCGGCGCGCTCAAGCAAGTGGCGGTGCAATGCGTTGGCCCAACGGCCCGCCGCGAGCGACCAGGCGATCAGCCAGGCCAGCGCCAGCAAGCCTTGCGCAGTGTCGCCCGGCACCAGCCCGATGGCCCAGTTCACGACCGTGTGCAGGGCAAAGGTCAGCGGCAACGACGCCAGCAGCACCCACCACAGCCGCCGGTGCAGCGCCCACAGCGGCCAGGCGATGGCGGCCAGCCACGAGAAGCCGCTGCGGTGCAGCACGCTGGCGCCGCTTGGCTCGATGTAGACCGACAGTGCGTTCATGACACCAAAAGCGTATGCCGCCCGCGAAGGCGCGGTCAATCCCGAAGTGGCGAGCGCACTGGGGGGTGGCATCATGCCGGCCACGCCCACAACCCGGTGAACGAACGTGAAAACCATCGAGACCGACTACCTCGTCATCGGCAGCGGTGCCGCCGGTCTGGCCTTCACCGACACGCTGATCGACGAGACCGACGCGCACGTGACGATCGTCGACCGCCACGGCAAACCCGGCGGCCACTGGAACGACGCTTATTCCTTCGTGACGCTGCACCAGCCGTCGGCGTTTTACGGCGTCAACTCGACGGAGCTCGGCAGCCGCCGCAAAGACACGACCGGCCTCAACAAGGGCTTGTACGAACTGGCCTGCGGCCCGGAAATCAGCGGCTACTACAACCGTGTGATGAACCACAAGCTGCTGGCGAGCGGCCGGGTTGTCTACCACCCGATGTGCAATTACCTGGGCAACGCCGAGTTCGAGTCGATCTTGTCGGGCGAACGCACGCGGGTCACGGTGCGCAAAAAGGTGGTCGACGCCACCTATTTCAGCCCGGCCGTGCCTTCCACCCACACGCCGCGTTTTCAGGTGGCGCCGGGGGTGCGGCTGGTGCCGCCGAACGCGCTGCCGCAGCTCTGGCACCGCCAGCACCAGGGCGGCCTGCCGCGCCGCTTCGTGATCATCGGTGCCGGCAAGACCGCGATGGACGCCGCCGTGTGGCTGATCCACGCCGGCGCGAGCCCGGATGCGATCCAGTGGGTCATGCCGCGCGATTCGTGGCTCGTGAACCGCATCACCACGCAGCCGGCGGCCGAGTTTTTCAAAGAAACGATCGGCGGCCAGGCCGACCAGATGGAAGCGTTTGCAAAGGCCAGCTCCACCGACGACCTTTTCCTGCGCCTGGAAGCCTGCGGCGCGGTGCTGCGCATTCACCGCGATCAAACACCCACGATGTTCCACCTGGCCACCATCACGCCGGGCGAAGTCGAGGTGCTGCGGCGCATCGAGCAAGTGATTCGGCTGGGCCGCGTGCAGCGCATCGCACTCGATCACATGCTGCTCGACCAGGGGCGTGTGGCGGTGGCGCCCGACACACTCTTCATCGACTGCAGCGCGTCGGCGGTGGAGCCGCGGCCGCTGCAGCCAATCTTTCAGGGCGACAACAAAATCGTGCTGCAGCTCGTGCGCTTGCCGCAGCCCGCGTTCAGTGCCGCGCTGATTGCCTACGTGGAAGCGCACTATGAAGGCGACACCAAGAAGAACAGCCTGTGCGGCACGGTGCAGTTCCCGCACACGCTCGACGACTATCCGCGCGCGATGATGGCCAACATGCTGAACCAGTTCCAGTGGGGGCAAGACAAGGTGCTGCGCCAGTGGGTGCGCGAGAGCCGGCTCGACGGTTTCGGCAAGCTGATGACGGGCATTGCCCCCGAAGACACTGAAAAACAAACCATCATGGCGCGCCTGAAAGAAAACGCCGTGGCGGCCATGGCCAACCTGCAAAAGCTGCTGCGCTGAGCGCCGCGCCGCGCACCCTTCAGGCGTAGGCCGGCGCCAGGCCGCGGCGCAGCCGAGCACTGGCACCGTCGACCACCAGCACCAGCCCGAACATCGCGATCAAAACCGTCGCCGATTGCGCCTGCTGGAACAGCGACAGGTGGTAGTACAGCATCTGCCCCAGGCCCCCGGCGCCGACGAAGCCGAGCACGGCGGCCATGCGGATGTTCATCTCCCAGCGGTACAGCGCATACGACAGCCACTGCGGCAGCACCATCGGCAGCGCGCCGTAGGCGAAGGCGGCGGCGGCACCGCTGCCGGCTTCATGCAAGGCGAGTTCGGGGCCGCGAGGCGTGTTCTCGAGCGCTTCGGAAAACAAGCGGCCGAGCACGCCGCTGGTGTGCAGCGCCAGCGCCAGCGCGCCGGCGAACGGGCCGAGGCCGGCGGCCAGCACCATCAGCGCCGCCCACACCAGCTCGGGCACACCGCGCAACACGTTGAGCAGCAAGCGCGTGGCGTGGCGCGCCGCGCCGCCGAAACGCCCGGCCGCAGGCAGCGCCAGCGCTGCACCGAACAACACCGCGAGCAGCGTGCCGAGGGCCGAGACCGCGAGTGTCTGCAACGCGGCCCAGGCGGTCTTGGCGACGAACGCCTTGGTCAGATCGGGTGGGAAGAACTCTGCGACGAAGCGCCCCATCGAGCGCAGCGATTCGGCCGAGAACAGACCGCGGTAGTCGATGCCCAGCCCGACGAAGCTGGCGACCACCGCCGCCAGCAAGGCCAGCGACACCCCCACGCAGGTGATGCACGGCCCGGCGGCCGTGGCGCGCTCGGTGGCGCTGAGTTCAGCGGGGCGCGCGTTCATGCGAGCAGCCTGCGCAGCGACGCGCTGAGGAAGTCGGCCAGCATCACGAGCAGCAGGAAGGTCAGCAGGATCGTGCTGGCCTCGCCGCCGTTGAGCATCTTCATCGACTGGTCCATCAACTGGCCCAGGCCACCGGCGCCGACGAAGCCCATCACGACC
>JANNDW010000038.1:0-22109 GCA_031378125.1 Methylibium sp.
TCGTCTCGCGGCCGACGGGACAGCACATCGAATACGTTTCACCGCATTTCTTCGCGGCCGTCACGATGACGCTGTACCTGGTGTCGACTGCGCTCAGCCCGCTGCTGTCCACGCACCGCATGGTGCAGGTTTTCGGCGCACTGGCGCTGCTGTCGTTCGGCGCGGCCTACGCTTTCTATGCGACGTGGTTCATCTCGGTGTGGTGCTTCTTCGCGGCGCTGTTGAGTGCGGTGGTGTATCTCCACTTCGGGGTGCGCGAACGCGAACGCCGTCGATCAACCGACAGCAGCTTGTCTGCGCATCGTTCACAGGAGGCCTGAATGCTGCCCCTTCGATACGAAAGCAGCGGCTTGGTTCAGTCCCCAATGGATCAGGTCTTTGCGCACCTTGACGATCACACGCGGCTGTCCTCACACATGAGCGAACCTTCGTGGAGGACGGGAGGCGGCCGGATGGAAACCGAACTCGACGAAGGTCGAGGACAAAAGGTCGGATCGCGGATCCGTCTGTCGGGGCGGGTCTTTGGTGTTGCGCTGTCGGTTGAGGAGATCGTGGTGGAGCGCGATCCTCCCCACCGCAAGGTCTGGGCAACCACCGGCGCGCCGAAGCTTCTCGTGATCGGTCACTACCGAATGGGTTTCGAGCTATCGCCGCAGGGGAACGGTTCGATGCTCCGCGTCTTCATCGAATACGCGTTGCCGGCAAGAGGACTCGCCCGTTGGCTGGGACGCTTGTTCGGCCGCTACTACGCAAGATGGTGCACCCAGCAGATGGTCGACGACGCAGTCAAACACTTCGAGACGCGGCCCGCAACTCAACGGTCGAATTGACCATTTTTGGAGAGCAGAACATGCGCAAACAAATCAGAGCCGTGACGGCTGCCCTGACGGCAACCTTGGCCTTGAGCCTCACCGGCTGCGGCTACAACACCTTTCAAACCACCGACGAGCAGGTCAAGGCGGGCTGGGCTGAGGTCATCAACCAGTACCAGCGCCGTGCCGACCTGATCCCCAACCTCGTCAGCACCGTCAAGGGCGAGGCGAAGTTCGAGCAGGACACGCTGACGAAGGTGATCGAAGCGCGCGCCAAGGCCACCTCGATCCAGGCCACGCCGGAACTGATAAACGACCCGGCAGCGTTCCAGAAATTCCAGCAGGCGCAGGGCGAGTTGACCGGTGCGTTGTCGAGGTTGATGGTGGTGTCGGAACAGTATCCGAACCTGCGGGCCAACCAGGGCTTTCGGGACTTGTCGGCGCAACTGGAGGGCACCGAGAACCGCATCACGGTGGCACGCAACCGGTACATCACGTCGGTGCAGGCCTACAACGTGACGGTGCGGTCTTTTCCGTCCAACCTGACCGCGATGGTGATGGGCTACAAAGAGAAGCCGAGCTTCGCGGTCGAGAACGAAAAGGAAATCGCCAAGCCGCCCAGCGTTGCCTTTGACACCGCACCGGCCAAGCCCGCTGGCGCCGGATCGGGGGCGGCCAAGTGATTGCAGGCAGAGCGGTCGGCAGGTTCGGCAAAGCGCTGCTGTTTGCGAGCCTGCTGGTCTGCGCGCTGGGCTGGTCTGCGCACAGTGCAGCGCAGGTGCCCGTGCCGCCGCTGACGGGGCATGTGATCGACCAGACCGGCACGCTGACCGCGGAGCAGAAGGCCGCGCTGGAACAAACGCTGACAGCGTTCGAAGCCAGGAAGGGCAGTCAGCTTGCCGTGCTGATGATCGCCTCGTCCGCCCCCGAGCAAATCGAGCAATACGCCTTGCGCGTGGCCGAGCAGTGGAAGCTGGGGCGAAAGAAGGTAGACGACGGCGCCATCCTGGTCGTCGCCAAGGACGACCGCGTGATGCGCATTGAAGTGGGCTACGGCCTGGAAGGCGCGCTGAGCGACCTGACGAGCAAACGCATCATCAGCGAGACCATCCTGCCGCGATTCAAGAGCCAGGACTTCTATGGCGGCATCACGGCCGGTGTCGCACAAATCGTCCGCGTCATCGATGGCGAGCCCTTGCCCGCGCCGGGCGCCCAGCCCCGCCAGGGCATCGGCGATGTTCAGCAATACGCGCCCATGCTGTTCATTCTGGCGCTCGCCGTGGGCGGTGTGTTGCGCGCGATGCTGGGCAAGGTGCCCGGCTCGCTGGTCACCGGCGGTGTGGTCGCGGTGATTGCGTGGTTCGTCGTCGGCGCCCTCTCGATGGCGCTGGTGGCGGGCGTGGTCGCGTTGTTCGTCACCTTGTTGGGTGGCGGCGTGCTTGGACAGGGTCTCGGTGGCTACTACGGTGGCGGTGGCCGGGGTGGCGGACGCGGCGGCGGTGGCGGTGGCTTCAGCGGTGGCGGCGGCGGCTTCGGTGGTGGCGGCGCATCGGGGAGGTGGTAGCCATGAACATCCAACGCATCGCGCGCCACCTGCTGATGACTGACGGACAAGTGAGTCGGGCCTTTGGCCGCAGCGCCTTGAACAAAATCGAAGCGGCCATCAAGGCGAGCGAGGCCGAGCACGTCGGTGAAATCCGGTTCGCGGTCGAGGGGGGACTCGACGGCGCGCCGCTGTTCAAGGGGCAGTCGGCCCGAGACCGTGCGATCGAGTTGTTCGCGCAACTGCGCGTGTGGGACACCCACCACAACACGGGCGTGCTGATCTACCTGTTGCTCGCAGACAGGGCCGTGGAGATCGTTGCCGACCGCGGTATTCACGCCAAGGTGGACGCGCATGAATGGAGCAAGGTCTGCCGCCAGATGGAAGCTTCCTTCAGACAGTCGAACTTCGAGGGCGGTGTGGTGAGTGGCGTGCAGGCCGTGACGCAGCACCTCGTGAAGCATTTTCCTGCCGACAGCCACAACGCGAATGAACTGCCGAACAAGCCGGTGGTGATGTGAGACATGTGAGGCAAGAGAACGTCAACGCGCAGGCCTCGATCGCAGCGGGCCGACGGGGGAAATCGGGGAAGGCAACAGAAACTGCCGCACTGCGGCCTGTGCAAGTGGCGTGGCTGGCGGGCTCTGTCTTCATCGTCTCGGCCGGCTATGGGGCGCTTTTGCCTGTGCTGCCAGGTTGGCTGGCTTCGGTGATGCCCGGTGGCAGCGCCGCCGAAGTCGGTCGTCATGTCGGCTTTCTCAGCGGCGTTTATGCGGCTGGCGTGCTGCTCGGGGCGCCCTTGTGGGGGGTCGCATCGGATCGCGTCGGGCGGGGCCGAATCCTGATCGTCGGGCTGGTCGGCTATGTCGCCAGCCTGCTGCTTCTGCTGGTCCCGGCCATGGCCGGTGTGTGGGGAATCTATGTGCTGCGCGGTACGACGGGCTTTTTCGTCGCGGCGGTCGTTCCAGTTGTCGCAGCGCTGGTCGCACAACACACGCCCGAGCCACAGCGCGCACGGCGTTTCGCGTGGTTGGGCGCCATGTCGCTGCTCGGGTTCCTGTTCGGCCCCGCCCTGAGCGCGGTGGCCAGTTGGGCCGGCCCGTGGGTCGCTGACGGAGCGGTTTCCTCTGCGCTGTCAGCGAGGATTGTGCTGGTTCTGTCTGCGTTGCTCGGTGGCGTGATGATGCTCGGGCTGGCGGGGACCTTGCCCGCCTCACTCGACGCTCACAAGGAGGATCGAAACAAGCCAGTGAGTTCCGCCCGAGGCCACCCTGCCGCGCTGTTGTGGCTGAGCGGGACAGTGATGTTCGTGCTGGCCGGCTTCGAGCTGGGCATCGTGTTGCAGGGGCAGCAGCAGTCCGGGCAGTCCTCTCGCCAGGCAGCGATCATGCTTGCCGAGTGCAGCCTGGTCATGCTGGGCGTCAACGCGCTGCTCTTCATCACGTCGCTGCTGGAAAAGATTGCGGCGCGACTTCTGCTAGGCGCAGGGCTGTTCCTCGCGATGCTCGGGCTGGCCGTGCTGGCCGCGGATCGCTCCGATGGCTGGATGTACCTGGGTGTCAGTCTCACCTCTGCCGGCACTGGCCTGGTATTGCCGGTCATCGCCTACCTGGCCGCAGGCGCTTCACCACAGAGGCTGGGTGTTGTGATGGGCGGCCTGGCGGCGGCTGCCGGCCTCGGCCAGACGATCGGCTCGGCCGCAGGCGGCTGGCTCTTCGGCGCGATGGCGCAGCGCAGCTTCGGTTGGCTCACGCTGCCCCTGGTGTTGATGTTGGGGTTGCTGCTGGCCCGACCGCGCTGGTGGTCGGTCGTTGCCGCCACATCCACCACATCCACCATAGGCCCCAAGCCCCCGGCCGAACGCAGTGACATTGAAGTCTCAACATGAACAACACAAGCACACTAGTCCACTGAATCCGAAGAATCGGACGTGATGCGCCGAGTCGGATCAGCGAATGTCCACTTCAATGGCTTTGGGTCATTGTTGTACTGACGGATGTAGCGCATGAGCTTCTTGTCGAGGTCTTTGATTGAGGTGAAGACACCGCGAGTGATGACATCACGCTGGATGCGGTCGAACCAGTTTTCGACTTGGTTCAGGCACGACGAGTACGTCGGGGTGTAGTGCATATGAACGCGACGGTGCTTGGCCAGGAACGCTTGCACGCGCGGCGTCTTGTGGCTGCTGACGTTGTCGCAGATGACGTGGATCTCGCGGCGGCTGGACTGGCTGGCGACGATGTTTTCGAGGAAGGTCACGAACTGCTCGCTGATGTGGCGGGCAGCGGTCTTGCCCAGCACTTCGCCGGTGCTGGTATTGGGCGCGGCGAACAGGCTGAGCGTGCCATTGCCCTTGTATTCGAAGCCGTGGCTTTCGGCCTGCCCGGGAGACAGCGGCAGCATCCGGTCCTTGCGATCCAGCGCCTGGATCGCCGTCTTCTCGTCCACACAGAACACGGCCGCATGAGCAGGCGGGTCCAGGTACAGGCCGATCACGTCAGCCGCCTTGGTCTCGAAGTCCGGATCGTTGGAGACCATATGGGTATCGAGCCGATGCGGGCGCACGCCGTGTTTGCGCCAAATGCGCTGCACGGCCGAGAACGACACATCGCCGAGTTCGCCAGCCAGCTTGCGGCTGCTCCAGTGGGTCGAGCCGTCGCGGGGGGTGTGCTTGAGTGTTCGGTTCAGAACCCGTGCATCGAGCTTGGCCACGGGCGTCCTCGGCGCGCGGCCAGGATGCAAAGACACCAGTCCAGCCAGCCCCTGCGCCTCGAACGCCGACGTCCACTTCGAGACGAACTCGTCGTTGCAGGCGAGCTTGCTGCGAATATTGACTCGACGTTCCCCGTCGCTCCAAAGCACAACGCACCGCGCTCGGCGCGCCAAGGTGGCGTTGCTGTGACGCCTGCGCATCACCGCATCCAGTTCAGCGCGTTGTTCGATCGCCAACATGGTTCTTTGCATGCCTCAATATCTGGGTGAAATGCATCGGATTTCAATGATTCAGTGGACTAGGTGCTCGTTCAACTGACAGCAAGTGGTGGCAGACGCGCCCATCGCGTCGACCTTTTGACAGAGTCGCGGGTGGCTGCACTGATGATGCGTCGGGAGGCCATCCTGTCTGGGGCTATCGAGGCGCGAGGCGCAATGCGCATCGTCGCCGAAGACCTGTCGCCACTGCGCGTTCGTTGGAACTTGCTGGCTGCCTCGCCCACGGTGTGAAGGCCATGCCAAAGGCCTTCGAGCTCCACGGTTCGCACGCCACCCGCTTGATCTCAAGTCCGTCAATCGGTCGTGGCCGATCGAACTTCACTCGACCGACAAAGGCTCAACCCATGGTGGGTACGGCGTCGAGAAGACCGCTGTCGGCCATGATCTCCGCGAGCGAGCTGTCTTCCAGCGCGTACACGCCGCGCGCAGCGCGCCAAACCAGCGACTTTTCCTGCAACGCGCTCAAGGCCTGCTGCACGTTGGACACATCGGCCGCCACCTGGGCGTTCGGTGCGATCGCATCGAGAACCTGCTGGTAACGCGCCACCGTCTCGGCTTCGAACGGCGCGTAGTCGGCCCCCGCCACGGTGAGCACACGCAGCACGGCCGACTGCAGCGGGGTCAGACTGTGTAGAACGCGCAGTGTTTCGCCCGTGCTGGCCGCGATCTGGCTCTCGACGGCTTGGGCGAATCGCGACGGGACGTCCGCGGCGTGCAGCGCGAAATCAAAACTCAGCGCGTCGGCGGCTGCACCCAGCATCTCGGGACGAAACGCGGCACGGCGGAACAGCTCGAAGACCAACGCTGGATCGAGCTTCGCCGGGAGGTCAACGTGATCGCAAAACCAGTCTATGTAGTCTTTGTCCAAAGGCTGGAAGGGCACCAGCGGCGCACCGAAGAAGGCTTGATCCTTGCTGTTGCGCAGCATGGCGAGCTTGTCCTGGTTCGAGCCGGTGGCGACAACACGCAGCCCTTTGTGCCGGCTGCTGTTGAGTTCGTCGCGTGCGGCCTTCAGTGCAAACAGCGCGTCGTTGCCGGATTCGCTGGTGATCGCGTGCTGTGCCTCGTCGATGATCAGGACGATCGTTTTGCCAATGTCGTCGGACAAAGCCGCCAGCGCTGCGGACATCGAAATCTGCGCGCCGAGACCAACGCGGTCCAGCGAGAAGGAAACGCCGCCGACGGAGACCTTGTCCATCCCGGCCGCGCGTGCCAGCTTGGCCACGACACCATCGTGCTTGGCCAACTCGGCGCGAACGGCCGCAACGATCACCTGGCCGGGGTCAGCCTTGCGGTCTTCCCAGAGATCCGCATAGACGACCAAGGCGCCGGCAGATTCGAGGGCCGGCCGCAGATCCTCGCGCAGGAAGGTCGACTTGCCGGTGCGACGCGGCGCTGCGAGGAACAGACCTGAACCTGATGCCGAAGTGAGTGCCACACTCAAAATCTTCTTGGCCATGGCGGCCGCCAGAGCAGGGCGGTGAAACACCGTCGACGAGCCGGGCGTTGCGGGCATTCAATATCCTCTCTGGCGAAACTATACGAAATTATAGTTGACTATAGTCTGGCGTTTCCAGGGCCGGAAAGTGTCGCTGGAGCGGGCGTGACGACCCTGTCTGCGAGGTAAATGACAGCACTCGATCGCGCCGCCACCTTCGGCGCAGTGGCAGCTCCCTTCTGGCCATTTGTCAAGCGCTTCGCAAGCCCGATCAATCCAGATCAGCGCGATTCGGCGACGATCATGTTTGCGGGTCGCCCAACAGCGCGATCGCAGGCCCTTACCGACGAATGCGAAGGAGGTCGATGTGGAATTCAAGACTGCAAGAGAACAGATCGACGCGCTGCGTGCGCGCCAAGTGTCCGCCGTGGAGCTGCTTGATCACTCCATCGCGCGAATCGCGGCTCACGACGGGGGATCTCAACGCGGTGGTCGTTCGCGACTTCGAGCGGGCGCGCGTGGCTGCGGCGCGGGCCGACGCGGCGCTGTTGCACGGCGACCGGCGCCCCTTGCTCGGCCTTCCGATGACGGTCAAGGAGGCCTTCAACGTCGCCGGACTGCCCACCACATGGGGCATCCCGGGTACGGACAAGATCGACGTTGCTCAGGACGCCGTCGTGATCGGCCGCCTCAAGGACGCGGGCGCCGTCATCATCGGCAAGACCAACGTCTGTACCCAGCTCGCCGACTGGCAGACCTTCAACCCGGTCTACGGCACCACCCACAATCCGTGGGACCTGCGCCGCACGCCAGGCGGCTCTTCGGGCGGATCGGCAGCGGTGTTGGCAGCCGGATTCGTCTCGCTCGAACTGGGGTCGGATCTCAGCGGCTCGTTGCGAATCCCGGCACATTGTTGCGGCGTTTTCGCGCACAAGCCGACGTTCGGACTGGTTCCCACGCGCGGCTTCGCGCCACCCGGCGTGCCGGTCCTGTCGGTGAGCCATGACATCGACTGCGCGGTGGTCGGGCCGATGGCCAGAAGCGCCGCCGACCTGTCGCTCGCGCTTGACGTCATGGCCGGCCCGGACGATGCACAAGCCCTTGCCTACACGCTGGCGCTGCCACCACCGCGCCATGCCAAGTTGTGCGCGTACCGCGTTCTGGTGCTCGACCAACATCCCTTGGTGCCTGCCTCGAGCGAGGTCCGGTCGGCATTGCATCGGTTCGCCGGGAACCTTGAGCGAGCGGGATGCAAGCTGGGCTGGAACAGCCCCTTACTTCCGGACCTCGAACTCAGCGCCGCCACGTTCGCGCACTTGCTGCTGTCGTTCTTCGGCGCCGACATGCCCGAGGCCGCCTATGAGGGACTCAAGGCCAAGGTGGCGGGCAATCCTGCGGCTGAAAGAGCGCCGGAGCTGCTTGAGCCTCGTGGTCTCTTATCCAGCCACCGTGACTGGATCGGCGTGGATCGTGTTCGGCTTGGCATCGCGCATCAATGGCGCCAACTGTTCCAGGAATGGGACGTGGTGCAGTGCCCGGTGCAGCGGGTGCCGCCTCGGGACTGCGCCGCAACCCGAACACCGGCCGCAGCCAGCGGATACGCCGCACACACTCGAAGCCCAGGAAGCTGAAGGCGAACGTGCCCGCCACCAACAGCGCTGCTTCGGCGCCTGTCGCCAGCGCCCAGGGCAGCAGGGCATTGGCCAGCAGGATCGTCAGCGTCTGGTGCAGGATGTAGACCGGGAACACCGCGTCGGTGAGATAGCGGCGCGCCGGGGCGTCGAAGTCCAGGTGCCGGCGCGCGAAGCCGAGCGCGGCGACGATGGCGCACCACTGCTGCACGCTGTGAATCACTGGGCGCAGGACGCTTGTCCAACTGTCACTGGCACCACTGGCGCCGGGCGGCGTGAGACCAAGCACCAAGAGCGCCCAGGCCGCCAATGCGCACACAAGCGCCAACCAGCGCAAGGCCTGCATGCGCACGGCAAGCCCCGGCGCCCTGGCCAACACGGCGCCAAACACGAACATGGCGATGTACTGCGTGTGCAAGAACCAGTCGTCGACCAACGCGTGGGTGGCCGGGAACCGGCCGCGCAGGGCCCACCGTGTCAGCGCCAGCAGCACGATCGGCAAGACGATCAAGCGCACGCCGTGAACCACCGGCGTTGCCGCCGCAGCCAGCCGGTCCAGCCATTGTGGCCACAGGCGCAACGAGCCCCACAGCGCCAGCGTGTAGACGAACAGGTACGGCAGGTACCACAAGTGGTTCCAGGTCGGCAGGATCAGGCACGAGCCGTTCGCGCGGCAAAAGCCACCGTAGCCGGTGAGGTACAGCCGCATGAAGTCGAGGTAGCTGCCCGCGTAGGCGAAGCGCTGCACGACCTCCAGGTACGACTGCGGCGGCACGATGACGAGCGCGCCGAACAGCAGTGGCCACAGCAGCCGCGCCGCGCGCTCGCGCAGCAGGTCGCCGCTGGCGCCGCGCCGGCGCAACATGAACGCGGTGGCCGCGCCCGAGACCAGGAACAGCAGGTCCATGCGCCACGGTGAGACCAGGCGCATCCACGGCTCGATCGCGCTGCTGAGCTGCGGGCTCTTGATGTGCCAGTCCCAGCTGACGTAGTACATGCCCACGTGGTACAGGACCAGCAGGCCGAAGGCGAGGATGCGCAGCCAATCGAGGAAGTACTGGCGATCGGGTGAGGGCAGGGTAGGCGCCGGGGCCGGGGCCGGGGACATGACGGGCATAACGAGCTTCCTTTCGGATCGGGTCTGCACAGGCTAGGCAACCGATCCGCGCGACACCAGCGCTTGGGGACGAACCGCCCCTGGCTTGGGGCCAAGCGGACGCGCTGCGTTGGGAATTCAGCCCGCGCCGTCCAGGCGTGCCGACAAGGCATCCAACAAGGCAGCGCGGTACCGCCGGCTGCAGGGCACGTCGGCGCCGCCGCGCAGCACGAGCACGGCGTCGCCTTTGCTGCGCGTTTGCACCTGCTGCACCTTTGCCAGCGCAACGGCCGCGCCGCGCTGCGTGCGCATGAAGCCCTCACCCAGGTCGGCCAGCAGGCCGGCCAAGGTGCGGCGCATCAGCGGTGCGCGCTCGGGCGTGTGCACCACGACATAGTTGTCCGCTGCTTCCAGCCACAGAATGTCGGCGACCCTCACCACATGGATGCGATCGCGGTCCGGGATCAGCAGTTGCGCGGGCGGTGGGCGCGTGGTCTCGCGCGGTGGCACACCGCGCTCGCGCGAGCGTTGAGGAAGGCGCTCGCGCGAGCTTTGAGGAAGGCGCTCGCACGAGCTTTGAGGAAAGCGTTGAAGCAAGCGCTGCACCGCGCGCGCCAGCCGATCGGGCGCGACCGGCTTGAGCAGGTAGTCGACGGCGGCGCTGTCGAAGGCCTGCAGCGCATAGTGGTCGAAGGCGGTGACGAACACCACCGCGGGCGCTGGCTCGGGCAGCGAGGCCGCCACATCCAGCCCGCTCGCGCCGGGCATTTGCACGTCCAGGAACAGCGCGTCCGGCGCCAGCGCGGTGACCTGTCTCAGTGCGTCTTCACCGTCCTGCGCCTCGCCCACCAGCTGCACGTCGTCAAACGCGGCCAGCAAGCGGCGCAAGCGCTCGCGTGCCGGCTTTTCGTCGTCGACGATCAGCACTCGCATGGCAACTCGATGCGGGCCACGACGCCGCCGGCATCGAGCGCCCGCAGCACCAGCGTGGCCCCGTCACCGTAGCGTGTGAGCAAGCGCTGGCGCAGGTTTTCCAGGCCCACGCCGAACCGCGGCTCGGCGGCCAGTTGCCCTGCATCGTCTTGCACTTCCAGCCGCAAGCGGTGCGCATCGCATTCGGCTCGCACCACGATGGTCGTGCGCTGCGAGCGCCGTTCCACGCCATGGCGGAAGGCGTTTTCCAGCAACGGTTGCAGCACCAGTGTCGGCACGCGGCAGGCGCGTGCGGCCGGGTTGATTTGGAAGCGCAGATCCGCGCGCTCGGCAAAGCGCTGGCGCATGATGGCCGCGTAGGCTTCGAGCAAGCGCAGCTCCTCGTCCAGCGTGGTCTCGGGCTTGCGCGCCAGGTCGGTGGCCGCGCGCAGCAGTGCGGCCAGTTGAATGAGCAGCGCATCGGCCAGGCCCGGGTCGGTGTGGATCGTCGAGGCGATGGTGTTCAGGGCATTGAACAGAAAGTGCGGCTCGATCTGCTGCGTGAGTTGCAGCAACTGGGCCTGCCGCGCCAGACCGCGCTCGCGCTCCAGCCGAATGCGCGCATTGCTCAGTGCCGCATGCGAGCGGATGCCGAAAAAGATCGCAACAAAGAGCAGGTAGAAGACCGCGAACTTGAGCATCTCATAGCGGAACACCACGCCCCAGGCGTCGTGCACATACGTCTGCCCGATCAATGCATACACGCCGTGCCGCAGAGCATAGACGGCCACCACGAACAGCGGTGCAGCCAGCGGCAGCCATTGCAGGCTGTGGGCGAACCAGCGCCACGGCTGGGCCAACAGGTGGTCGCCGCGTGCGGCCCGCCGCCACTGCGCCCACACGATGGCGCTGGCCACGGCGCAGGATGTGCCTTCCCACAACACGGGCTTCCACAGCTCGGTGCCGCCCTGGCGCAAGTGATCTTGCACTCCGACCGTGACCAGCAGGATCCAGAAGATCGCCCAGGCGATGCCAAAGCCGGCCAGCGGTGTCGGCGGGGCTGGTTCTTCGGGAACAAGGGCTTGCGGATTGGCAACCATGCTGGGTGTTGGTGACCCGTGCGGCGATGGGACGACGCGGGTGCCCGTCATTCTCACCGCCGGCGGGATACGTCTAGAACGGCCGCACAGGCAAACACAGCCCGCGAGAAAATACTTTCGTCTCAGGATCGACCACCACATCTGTTCCATAGACCTCGATGCAGGGCCAATCGTCGGGTTGACAGCCACCTCTGAATGCCGTGTCCAGCGCAACCACTTGCACCCGTGCGGGTGGCGACGCCAGCAGCAGGCTGGCCGCCACCTCGAGGCGACGGCGACGGACACGCTCGGCCAGATGGGCGTCGATGCAGTCGACAACGCTGTTGAAGCGTGCAACGCATCCCACGCGCTCGGCGAGCCGCGTCGACGTGAGCTCTTCTGGCATGACGTGTGGCTGGTCGACAGGGGTGAGGGGAGGCCGGGGATTGGGCGCACCGTCGGCCGGAGCGAAGACCTGCGAATTGTGCCGGCTGAAAGTTGCCAGGCCGACACCGGGAACAGCGGCACGACGACACACAACCCGGCAACATCAAGCGAAAGGAACCATCATGGACAGCAACAAGACCACCACGACGACCGAAGGCCGAGACCTCGTGCTGACCCGGCATCCGCGGGCATCGATCGCCATGGACGGCGGCAACACGTTTCACTTCGTCACCGACGGCATTCACGCTGCGCTCGAACGCGCGACCGAAGCCGCCGAGGGACGCGACGTCCGTCTCGGCGGTGGCGTCCAGACCCTTCAGCAATACCTTCGAGCAGGGCTCGTCGACGAGATGCACCTGGCCATCTCGCCGATTCTTTTGGGCTCGGGCCCGCACCTCTTTTCCGGCCTCGACTTGCCGGCGCTCGGCTATCGATGCATTGAGCATGTTCCTGCACCCAGCGCCACGCACCTCGTTCTCGCGCGACCGGTTCAAGCTCCTGCAGTCCCATCATGAGCACGAATTCTGACGATGCGGTCTCGGCCGTTGTCAGCGACCTGGCCCAGCGCATGAACACCCAGAGTTCGACCGGCGTCGATGAATCCGCCTTCAACCTGTTCGACCGCTCACCACACGCCTGGGGCAAGGTGGCCGCGTGGAGCAAGAAGCGCAGCGAGTTCGAAAGCGAACCGCGTTTGCGCTGTTGTGGAGCCTCTCTGTGCACGACAAGGCCGCCGGCGATGAGCCGTTCGTTCGAGGTCTCACGCTCATCGAGAGCGCTGCCAGCGACGAGCGCAACTTCGTCAAGAAGGCCGTGAACATGGCGCTGCGTGCGATCGGAAAACGCAATGACGTGCTCAACACTGCCGCAGTGACGGTAGCGCGCCGCTTGGCGGACTCAACCGACACGACGGCACAGTGGGTGGGCAAGGACGCGCTCAGGGAGTTGACGAGCCCGCTGCTCGCTCAGAGGATTGCCGCGCTGCGATAGCCAGCTTGGCGATGCGGGTCGCCGCGTGCCTGCATCATGGTGGCGGCGCTGCGGCGCAGATCGTGCGGGGTCCATTCGCCGTTCCCTCCGCCGCAGAGAACCAGGGTGTCGTCATTGCACCGGGTCTTGGACGGCCCGCTTCAGCGCCCCCGCAGCACCCACACGCCGGCGGCGATCATCCACACCGACAGCACGCTCACCGCCGCAGCCACCGGCACCACTTCAGGCCCGCGCAACACGGGCAGTGCCAAGCCTGCCAACAGCAGGGCCGACAGCAGGCCCAGCCCGGCCAGCCAGCGCGGCATGCCGCCGTGCAACAGCGCGCCCACCGCCAGCGTGCCGACCGAGGCCGCCATGAACAGGCTGACGCCCAACACTTCGCCGACGCCGCCGCCGTACCGGGTCAGGCCGGTGAACAGCCACTCGAGCTGCGTGCGCAGCGCCGGGTCGGCACCGGCGTGCGCGGTGGCGAGCACCGGCATCACCGTCAACCAGCGCAGGATGCCGATCGACCGGGCCAATGCCGACAGCGCGCCAAACGCCGCCACGGTGGCTGCCAGTGGCTGGTTCAAGCCGCCGAAGGTGCGTGCGGCCAGACCGATCATGACGGGCGCCACGAGAGCGGAATACAGCAGGTACGCCGCATAACCCAGCGCCACACCACCCGGTTGCGCGGCAATGGCGTCCAGTTGCTCGGCGGCGGGCTTGCCCAGCGACGCCGGCCAGCCGATGGCCGCGCCGAGGATGGCGACGGGCGCAAACGACAACAGCGCGTCGGTGATCAACAAAACACCGAGGCCCGTGCCGCGAGCGTGGAGGCCCATGGCGTGGGTGGCGGGCAGGGTGCGGGTGGTCATGACGAACTCCTTGAGTGCATTGGGGCGGTGGGTGGAAATCAGTGGGTGTCGTCAATGCGCTGGGCTGCGGACCGCCGCGGTGCCGAAGCCCAGCGCCAGCAGTGATTCACGCAACGCAACCGCCAGTGGTGTTGTGTGCCGCGCGCCGCCCGGCAGTGCCGCCAGGCGACTGCCATCCAGTGCATGCGGCACCCGCCACAGGTAGGCCATTTGCGCCAGTTCGCGCCATGCGGGCACCACCAAGCCGACGGCGCCGATCAGCCCCCATGGCATGCGCCCACGGCGAAAGCCCCGCGTCGGCGCCAGACCCAATTCGATTGCGGTGGTTTCAAGGGCGGCCAGCAGCTCCGTGCCGGTCAGCGTGTAGCCCTCGAAGTGCCAGCTGGCAAATGCTGCGCGTTGCGGCTGCGTGGCAACGCGCACGAACGCACGTGCCAGATCGGGCAAGTAGGCCCAGGCATGCGCCAGGTCCAGCGGCCCGGGGTAGACCAGCTTGCCGGTGCGCAGCGACTTGACGATCGCCATGTCAAGCCAGCTGCCGGTGCCTGCGCCGAAGAAATCACCCGCCCGCACCACGCTGGCTGTAAAGCCGCCGGCTGACGCCCGTTGTGCCATCAGCGCTTCCATCTGCACGCGTATCTCACCCTTGCGCGTGCTCGGTCGAGACGGCGTGTTTTCAAGCAGCAGCGGCGGCATCGAAGCGCCGAAGTTGTAAACGTTGCCCGGCAGCATGAAATGAGCGCCCAGCCGTTCAGCCACATCCAGCCCAGTGCGCAGCGCGGGCAGCGCTTCGGCGTCCCAGCGGGTGTACACGGGGTTCACCGCGTGCACCAACACGCTGGCGCCGGCCGCAGCGGCAGCGAGCGCGGCAGCGTCTGAAAGGGCCACGCGAATCACGCTGGCGCTGGCCGGCAGCAGGGGCGATGGCTCCCGCCGAACCTGTGCCAGCACGTGCCAGCCCGCGGCGTCGAAAGCCTGCGCCGCGGCGCAGCCCAGGCGGCCGTTGGCACCGAGGATCAGCACGGCCGGGCGGGTTTCAGGCGGCTTGTTCATCACACGCTCCAATTTGAATGGCATGCAGAGAAGTCTCGGCAAAACCAGCCCATTCCACAATTGCTCAAGGTGGCAACCCAGGAATACACTTTTGTATGGCACATGATCTCGAACGATTCGACTGGGCGCTGGTGAAGAGCTTTCTGGCCGTGCTCGACGCCGGCAGCCTGATGGGCGCCGCGCGGCGCATCGGCGGCCACCAGCCGACGCTCAGCCGGCACATCGCCGAGCTGGAAGCGCAACTCGGCACACCGCTGTTCGAGCGCACCGGCCGGGGGGTGTCACCCACGCCCGCGGCGCTGGCGATTGCCGAATCCGCACGCCAGATGCAGCTGGGCGCCGAGGCGCTGGCCCGCACGCTGGCGGGCCAACGCGACCAGACCATCGGTACCGTGCGCATCACCACCAGCATGGTGGCCGCCACCTACTTGCTGCCGCCTTTGCTGGCTGAACTGCACCGCCAGGAACCGGGCATTCAGCTCGAGCTGGTGGCCAACAACCAGCTCACCAATTTGCTGCGCCGTGAGGCCGACATTGCCGTGCGCATGGTGCGGCCCGAGCAGACATCACTGGTGGCACGCAAGCTCGGCACCCTGGGCATCGGCGCCTATGCGCACGAAAGCTACCTGCAACGCGCCGGCACGCCGCGCGAGCCTTCGGAGCTGGCGCGCCACACGCTGATTGGCTACGCCACGGACGACCTCATCCAGCGCGGCTTTGCATCCATGGGCCTGCCGCTGAAACGCGACAGTTTCTCAATCCGCACCGATGACCAGGTGGCCTACGGCATGCTCGTTGCGCAGGGCGCTGGTATCGGGTTCTTGGCGCACTACAACACGCGCCACTGGCCGAACGTGCGCCGCGTGTTGCCGCAACTGGCCATCCCGCCGCTGCCGTGCTGGTTGGCGGTACACCGGGAGATCCGTTCCAACAAGGTGGTGCGCAGGGTGTATGACTTTCTGGCGGACGCTGTGCCGCGCGCGTTGCAGCCGGCCGAGTGAGGGAACCCTGGATGCGCTGGCCGCGGCGTTTGGCCGCCCGCCGGTAGTTCATCACCCGGTCAGCAACTCATGATGATCGCGCGGGCTCAGCGCCGGGCGCCGCCGCGCGTTTGCCAGAGCGGCTTCTTGCCTTTGAGATGCCGCTCGATCCCGTCGTTGAGCCGCTGGCGCAGGTCGATCACCGCCTCCACATGGCCGTAGATGCCTGGAAAGCGCAGGTCCACCCACAACCACAGCGTGCACGATCGCAGCGCCTGCTCCATGCGGTCCAGGCGGCTGTGTTCGTCCACCTCCTGCAAGAACCACGGCGTGCCCGCCTTGCCGGCGATGGCGTGGGCATTCGTCCACCCCAAAAACTCCTGCACCTGCGCTTCGGTGCGGGTGTCCACCGGCGCTTGCGCGTAGATGAAGCGCTCCTTCAGCGACAGTGTGGCGGCCGACTTGTCGAGCTGTTCGGCCAGCTCCAGCATCTGCTCCAGCTCGGCCACCTCGAAGTGCGCGGTGTCCAGCTTGAGCTGTTCCATGAACACCCCCAACACCTCGCGCAGCCGGGTCTTGCCCAGGCGTTGCGAAATGGTGTCCACATGCCAGCCGTTCGGCGCCACCGGCGCCTTGAAGTCGCGCGGTGCGCGCGGCAGCTTGGGCAGCAGTTCCTTCAAGGTGCGCGCGGCGGTGGGCTCGGCTTCTTTCAGCACGCCGACGAAGCCTTCTTCATGCATCCCGTAACGCCCGGCGCGGCCGGCGATCTGGTGCACTTCGGAGACGCTCAAAGGCCGGTCTTCCTGGCCGTCGAACTTGACCATGGTGCTGAACAGGATGCGCCTGATCGGCAGGTTCAGGCCCATGCCGATGGCGTCGGTGGCCACCAGGATGTGCGAGGCGCCATGCGCGAAGCGCTCCGCTTCGCGGCGCCGCACTTCGGGCGGCAAGGCGCCGTAGATCACCGACACCGGGTGGCCGTTGGCGGCGATCTGGTCGCGCAGCATCAACACCTCGCGCCGGCTGAACGCCACCACCGCGTCGCCATGCTTGAGCGCGGCAATCGGCACCGGCGCGGGCAGCAACTGCACATGCTGCTTGCGCTCGAAGTGGCGCACCTCGCAGCGTTCGCCGCACAGCCGCAGCAGGTTCTCCAACGCCTGCACCGCGTAAGCCGAGCAGATGATGATGACCTCGTTGGCCGGCACCGCCACGATCGCCTGCGTCCAGGCCCAGCCGCGGCTGCTGTCGAAGATCATCTGCGCTTCGTCGATGACGGCCAGCTCGATCGGCTTGGCCGTGCCCACCATCTCGATCGTGCTGGAGACGACACGGGCACCCGGCGCCGGCACGTTTTCTTCGCCGGTGAGCAGCGAGCACGCCACCCCGCGCGCCACCAGCCGGTCGCGGCCTTCGAGGGCCAGCAAGCGCAGCGGCGCCAGGTAAGCGCCATCGTGCGCCTGGGCGAGCCGCTCGAACGCGGCGTGGGTCTTGCCGCTGTTGGGCGGGCCGACGAACAGCGTGACGCTGCGCTGCAGCCGGCGCGCTTTGTCGAAGGTGTCGGGGTAGCCCTGGAAGGCCAGCTCGGTGTTCAGGCCCTCCAGCGTGTCGAGTTCGGCGACGCGGTGTTCCCAGCGGTCCTGCACGCGGGTGCAAGCGTCCTTCAACGCGGGCCAGCCCTGCGGTGTAGCGCATTCGGCTTGCAGGCGCGGCAACAGCGAGTCCAGGTGGTGCGGCTTGTTCGATGCGCTGCGGTCCACGAGGGCTTGCAGGTGAGCCGCCAATCCTTCGGCGTGCTCGTAGGCGGGCAAGGTCGTCAGTTCGTTCAGCAGCGGCGCTTTGTCGCCGCTGCGGTAAAAGTCCCACACGAGTTGCGCATCGATCGGCACCCGAAACGCCACCGGCACCGCCCACCCCGGCGCAGCCAGCCGCAGCGTCTGCGTGACGAGCCGCTCCCAGCCGTTGCCGCGGCGGGTGACGCCCAGGGCATCGAGCGCTGCGCTGCGTTCCAGCATCAGGCCGCGCACGTCGCGGCCGTTGCCGACGGCATCGAGGTGGCGCAGCGCCTCGCTCATCAGCTCCGGCGCGATCCAGCGGCTCGGCCGCGCACCGGCCGCGGCTTTTTGCAGCAACACCAGTCCGAGGCCGTCGAGGTGGTCTTCGAAACCCGGCGCATGCTCGGCGATGAAGTCGGCCGGCTTGACCACTTGCGGCAGGTTGAACGCCGCCTGGCGAATGCCAGCCAGCTGGTCGCTGCCGATGTGCGCCGGCACTCGGCTGGCGTGGCGTGGGTTGGGCAGCTTGAGGGTGTCGGGCAACGCAGTGGGCATGGGCTGGCAGTGTCGGTGGGGCGGCGGCGAGGCGCGGGTCTGAGGAAGTGCGCAGGCCGGCGCGGGTTCGGCCATTGAAGGACCCGCGCGGGCGGCTGGCGAATCCGCTCACCCCGGCACTTCGGCAGGGAGCGGCCCGACTGTACCGCGCCGCCCTGAAGCTGCCAGACAATCGCCGCATGGCCGACGAAGCTGCCCCCCACAAGCGCCGCGCGCGCTACACAGGCACGCACCCGCGGCGCTTTGAGGAAAAGTACAAAGAGCTGAATCCCGCTTTGCACGCCGACGAGTTGCGCAAGGTGATGCAGCGTGGGCAAACTCCCGCCGGCATGCACCGGCCGATTTGTGTGCGCGAGATTCTGGCGCTGCTGGAGCCCAAGCCCGGTGAAGTGGGTCTGGACGCGACGCTCGGCTTTGGCGGCCATGCGCAGGAGATTTTGGCGCGTCTGCGGCCGAACGGGCGCCTGTTCGGCATCGACGTCGACCCGCTGGAATTGCCCCGCACCGAGGCGCGCTTGCGCGGCCTAGGGTTCGATGAGTCGGTGCTGGTCTTGCGCCGCATCAACTTCGCGGAGATCCCCACGCTGTTGCCCGAAACCGGCGGCGGCTTCGACTTTGTGCTGGCCGACCTGGGTGTCTCGTCGATGCAGATCGACAACCCGGCCCGCGGCTTCAGCTTCAAGGCCGACGGGCCGCTCGACCTGCGCCTGGACCCCGGCACCGGCCAACCCGCGTCTGCCTTGCTGCAGGCGGTGACGCGGCAGCAGTTGCGCGACCTGCTGGCGGACAACGCCGACGAGCCGTTTGCCGCACCGTTGGCGGCGGCGCTGCAGGGCCAGTTCATCGAGACGACGACACAGTTGGCCGCCTTGGTGCGCGACACGATGGAGCGGCTCTTGAACCCCCGCATGGCGCCGGCCGATCGCCAGGCGGAAACCAGGAAGGTGCTGCAACGCAGCTTCCAGGCGCTGCGCATCGCGGTCAATGACGAGTTCGGTGCGCTGGAGCGCTTTCTGTTATTCCTGCCCGCATGCCTGAAACCCGCTGGGCGCGTGGCGATCCTCAGCTTTCACTCGGGCGAGGACCGGCGCGTGAAGAAGGCGTTCCAATCGGGCGAACGTGCAGGCATCTACGCACGCGTGGCGCCCGACCCGATCCGGCCATCGGCCGAAGAGCAGCGCGCCAACCCGCGCTCCAGCTCGGCCAAGCTGAGGTGGGCGGTGAAGGCGGCTGTCTGACGCGCGAACGACCAGGATCCACCGCATGGCCCTCTTCCCCCAAGGCCTCACCCAGATCGACCAGCGCTGCAACGCCGGGGAGCGGCGCGTGCTGCACCAACTCAAGCGCTGTCTCGAAGACGACTACCTGGTCTGGCACGACATTCCCATCGGCCCGCGGGCGCGCCAGCCGGATTTCGTGATTCTGAGCCCGCGCTGGGGCATCCTGTTGCTGGAGGTCAAGGACTGGAAGCGCAGCACCCTCGGGCTGGCAACGCGCGACGCGGTGGCGCTGAACACGCCGCGCGGCCGCATCACCCAGGCGCACCCGCTGCGCCAGGCGCGCGACTATTGCGTGGAGCTCGTTGATTTGATGCAGCGCGATCCGGCACTGGTTCACGCGGGCGGCCCCTTCAACGGCAAGCTGCTGTTTCCGTATGGCTGGGGTGTGGTGATGTCAGGCCTGAAGCGCGAGGAGCTTGCCGCGACAGACTTCGACGAGCTGTTCCCGCCATCGCGCACCTTGCTGCGTGACGATCTGGACGATGGCGTGCCAGCCGGCGCGTTCCAGCAGCGCCTGTGGGGCATGTTCACGCTGCACTACCCGTACACGCTGAGCTTGCCGCAGCGCGACCGCATCCGCTGGCACCTGTTCCCCGAGATTCGTTTGCCGCGGCAGCAGTCGCTGCTGGCGGAGCCGCGAGCCGAGTCTGAGGCGTGGAAGCTGCCCGACCTGCTGCACGTGATGGACCTGCAGCAAGAGCAGATTGCCCGCAACCTGGGCGAAGGCCACCGCGTGATCCATGGCGCCGCCGGTTCGGGCAAGACGATGATCCTGATTTTTCGTGCGCAGCAACTCGCTGCCGCTGCACGCGCCGATCAACCGATCCTCGTGCTCTGCTACAACCGGGCGCTGGCCGCCCGCATCGATGCGCAGTTGCGCAGCCGCGGTGTGGACGAGCGCGTGGTGGTGCGAACCTTTCACGGCTGGTGCCAGGAGCTGGTGCGCACCTACCAGCTCAGCGTGCCGTCCGAGCGCAAGGCAAAAGACTACTGGGAGCAATTGGCCCACACCCTGACCCGTGCCGTGGAAACGGGCTTCGTTCCGGGAGGGCAGTACACCGCATTGCTGGTCGACGAGGCGCACGACTTCGAAGACGCCTGGCTGCACGCCGCCGCGCGCATGGTGAGCCCGGCCACACGATCCTTGCTGGTGCTGTACGACGACGTGCAATCCATTTACCAGAAAACGCGCAAGCGGTTCAATTTCGCCAGCGTGGGCATCGAGGCGGTGGGGCGCACCAGCATCCTCAAGCTCAACTACCGCAACACCGCCGAGGTGCTGGCGTTGGCGCTGCACTGTGCGCAGAGCCTGCTCGGGCGGCGCAGGGACTCGCTGGACGAGCTGCCGTTTGTCCAGCCCAGCACGGCCGGGCGGCGTGGGCCGATCCCGCTGCTGGTGGAAGCCGGCACCGAGGCCGAGGAGGCCGAGCTGGTGGCCGAACGCATTGCGCGTGCGCATGCCGATGGCCGAGACCTGCGCGACATCGCGATCCTGACGCGCACCCGCTCTCTGATGCCGGCCTTCGAGCGCGCGTTGGCCAAGCGCCGGCTGCCGTGCATGAGCATGGCCGCCGGCCGGCCCCGGCGCGATGACTGGAATACGCAAAGCGTCAAGCTGCTGACCCTGCACGGTTCCAAGGGCCTGGAGTTTGTCATGGTGTTCATCGCCGGCCTTCAGGCCTTGCCGTTCAGCGCCGAACCCATCGATGAAGAGTTGCGCCTGTTGTACGTGGGCATGACCCGTGCCACCCATGAGCTGGTGTTTTCGGCGCACGGCCACTCGGCCATGGTGGAGAAGGTGCGCGAATCCATCGATGTGGTCAGAACCCAATTTCGCGACGCCGCATGAAGCTCCTGGTACTTTCAGACCTGCACCTCGAGTTCTCCGATCTCGCGCTGCCCGGCGGCCTGGCCTTCGATGTGGCCATCCTGGCAGGCGACATCGTCTGCCCTGGCTCCCAGGCCATCGCCTGGGCACGCCGGTCGCCGGCGCTGCGGTGCGCCAAGGCGGTCGTGCTGGTGCCGGGCAATCACGAGTACTACGACCGGGTGATGCAGGACGAGTTGGCTTTGATGCGAAACGAAGCCGAACCGGCACGGAACCCGCCCATCCATGTGCTCGACTGCGATCGGGTCGTGATTGCCGGTGTGCGTTTTCTGGGCTGCACGCTGTGGACGGATTTCGAGCTTCGGATCGATACCGCCGAAGGCCCTGTCTCCGAGCCGAGCCGGGGCATTGCGGCGGCGCGAAGATCGATGCTTGACTACCGCACGATCGAGCTGGCCGGCACCGAGCCGGCCCACGCTGCTTCAGTGATCCGCAAGCATGCACTGGCGACCCGCAAGCTCACGCCCGAGGACACGCTGGCACTTCACCACACCCATCGCGCCTGGCTGGCGCGGGCGCTCGCCGAACCGTTCGACGGCCCCACCGTGGTCGTCACCCACCACGGCCCGCACCGCGCTTCGTTGGCGCCGCGCTTTGCGAACGACTGGGTCTCGACGGCGTTCATCAGCGAACTGCCTGCGAGTTTTTTCGACGTGCCGGTGCTGTGGGTTCACGGGCACACGCACACCAGCTTCGACTACCGGGTCGGCCACTGCCGGGTCCTGTGCAACCCGCGCGGTTACCAAGCCGGGCAGATGGTGCGGCCCGAGAACATCCGCTTC
>JANNDW010000103.1:0-6032 GCA_031378125.1 Methylibium sp.
GCATGGATGGTGCCGCGCTTGACGTTCAGGTTCACGTCCTGAACCGCGGCGAAACCCTTGAATTCCTTCGTCAGCCCGGTGGTCTGCAAGATGATGTCGTTGGCCATCGCAGTGCCCCTCAGGCGATGGCCGAGGCCGAACGCAACTGCTCACGCAGAAGGAACTTCTGGATCTTGCCGGTCGCGGTCTTCGGCAGCGCGCCGAAGATCACCTGCTTGGGCACCTTGAAGCGCGCCATCTGGTCGCGGCAGTGCGCAATGATGTCCGCCTCGGTGGCGGCCGAGCCGTCACGCAGTTCGACGAAGGCGGCTGCCACTTCGCCCCACTTCGCGTCGGGCTTGGCGACCACCGCAGCCACCAGCACATCGGGGTGACGGTAGAGCACCTCCTCGACCTCGACGCTCGAGATGTTCTCGCCGCCCGAGATGATCACGTCCTTGCTGCGGTCCTTGATCTTGACGTAGCCGTCGGTCTCCACCACCGCCAGATCGCCGGTGTGGAACCAGCCACCGGCAAAGGCTTCCTGGGTGGCCGAGCTGTTCTTGAGATAGCCCTTCATCACCAGGTTGCCGCGGAAGAAGATCTCGCCCATCGTCTGGCCATCGGCGGGCACGGCTCGCATTGTTTCCGGGTCCAGCACCGTGATGCACTGCTGAAGCGGGTAGGCCACGCCTTGGCGAGCGTTCAGGCGCGAGCGTTCGCCAATCGGCAGCCCGGCCCATGCCTGCTTTTGCGCGCACACCGCCGCCGGACCATAGACCTCGGTCAAGCCGTAGACGTGGGTGATGGCGATGCCGATGCGCTCGCAGCCTTCGATGATCGCGGCCGGCGGTGCGGCGCCGGCGATCAGGCCGTGCAGCCCGTGCGTGATGCCGGCGCGCTGCGCTTGCGGCGCGTTGATCAGCATGCCGTAGACGATCGGCGCGCCGCACAGGTGGGTCACACGGTGATCGCGAATCAGGTCGAAGATCAGCGCCGTGTCGACCTTGCGCAGGCAAACGCTGGTGGCGGCCTGCAAGGCAAGCGTCCACGGGAAGCACCAGCCGTTGCAGTGAAACATCGGCAGCGTCCACAGGTAGACCGCGTGGCGCGGCATCTGCCAGGTGACGACATTCGAGACCGCGTTGAGGTAAGCGCCTCGGTGATGCGTGACGACACCCTTCGGGTTGCCGGTCGTGCCCGAGGTGTAGTTCAGCGCGATCGCGTTCCACTCGTCGGCGGGCCCTTGCCAGACGAACGCCGGGTCACCGTGGGCGAGGAACGTCTCGTACGCCACATCGCCGAGCGCCTTGCCCTCGGGGGCCTCGTCGTCTTCGACCTCGATCACGAACGGCCGCCGCTTGTCGCCAACACCACCGACCATCGCAAGGGCCTTTTCGATGACTCCGGCGAACTCGCGGTCGGTCAGCAGCACCTTGGCCTCACCGTGTTGCAGCATGAATGCGATGGCCTCGGCGTCGAGCCGGGTGTTGAGCGTGTTGAGCACCGCGCCGGTCATCGGCACGCCGAAGTGGGCCTCGAACATCGCCGGCACGTTGGGCAGCATCACCGCGACGGTGTCGCCCGGGCCGACGCCGCGCTGTCGCAACGCACTGGCCAGGCGGCGGCAACGCGCATAAGTGTCGCGCCAGGTCTGGCGGCGCGAGCCGTAGATCACGGCGATGCCATCCGGGTAGACGCTGGCCGAGCGTTCGATGAAGCTCAGCGGCGACAGGGCCACGAAGTTGGCCTCGTTCTTGTCCAAGCCGAATTCGTACGGGTCGGTGCGTGTCATCTTGTCTCCTTCGTGAGCCGCTGCCTGTGTGAAGCGGCAACGTGAAGAGAAGGATGGACGACGACTGTTTCACCAGCCGGGTGGCAATGTGACGAATGATTGCATCCGGTTTGTGCCCGGCGCGTGCCGAGTTCATGGCTCCTAGAATCGATGCATGCCTGGAAGCGCAGGCGCCACGGAACCCCATGTGAGACAACTCTCGTCACCTTCGGACGACAGCTTCCGGCGCTACGAATCGCTGCGGGCCGCCCTCGACCTGATCGACCAGGGCCTGACCTTGATCGACAGTGACCTGCGCTTCGTGGCCTGGAACAAGACGTTCTTGCGCCTTCTCGATTTTCCGCCCGAGATGGGCTACGTGGGTGCGCCGTTCGAGAGCTTCATGCGCTACAACGCCGAGCGCGGCGACTACGGCAGCGGCGACCCGCAGGGCTACATCGACGAGCGCATGCGCGCCGCCCGCGCCTTCGAGCCGCACGACTTCGAGCGCACCCGACCCGATGGCACGGTGCTGCGCGTGCGCGGCGTGCCGGTGCCGGGCCACGGCTTCGTGACGCTGTATTCCGACATCACGGCACAGAAGGACGCCGAGCAACAGATTCGCGAGCACACCGCGCTGCTGGAAATCCGCGTCGCCGATCGCACCACTGAGCTGCGACGCAGCGAGGCGCAGATGCGCTTGATCACCGACTCGATCCCGGCGCTGATCGCCTACTTTGATCGTGACCGGGTCTATCGCTACATCAACCGTGGCTACCACGACTGGTTCGGTCTGGACACCGCCAACCCCGGCGCGGTGAGTGCCAAGCAATACCTCGGTGCCGCCACTTACGCCGGCATCCGGCCCAACGTGGCCCGTGCGCTGGCCGGCGAGGCCGTGAGTTTTGAGTACGACACGACCCTCAGCAGCGGCGCCCAGGTGATCGCCCGCACCACGCTGATCCCCGAGATCGCTGCCGATGGCTCGGTGGCGGGTTGTTTCGAGCTGACCTTCGACATCACCGAGCAAAAGCGTGCGCATGAAATGCTGGTGCAGGCCCAGAAGATGGAAGCGCTCGGCCAACTGACCGGTGGCCTTGCGCACGACTTCAACAACATCCTGACCGTCATCCTCGGCAACCTGGGTGCACTGGCTGCGGCCCGCAGCAGTGATGCCACGGTGACCGGATTCGTCGAGCCGGCGGTGGAAGCCGCGCGGCGCGGCACCGACCTGATCAAGGGCTTGCTGTCGTTCGCGCGCAAGCAGCCGCTGGAAGCACATGCCGCCGATGTGGTGCCCTTGATCGCTTCGGTCGAGCGCATGGTGAGGCGCTCGCTGCCCGCCAGCGTGCGGCTCGACATGGTGGCCAGTGGTACACCACTGTGGGCCTGGGTAGATTCCCATCAGCTTCAAAACGCGCTGCTCAACCTGATCCTGAATGCACGTGACGCGACGGATGCACAGGGCTGCATCGGCGTGCATGCTTCGGCGCAGACGCTGGACGGCGCCCGTGCAGCGGCGTTGCAGGTCGAGCCCGGGCGCTTTGTTCACATCGAGGTCCGAGACGACGGCAGCGGCATGGACGCAGCCACGCAGGCCCGGGTGTTCGAGCCCTTCTTCACCACCAAACAAGCGGGACAAGGCACCGGCCTGGGGCTGGCGATGGTGTATGGCTTCGTCAAGCAGTCGGGTGGTGCGATCGGCATCCGCAGCGCGGTCGGCCAGGGCACCACGGTGTCCTTGTGGCTGCCGGCCTGTGAACCTGCCGGCGAGCCGAAAGATCTGCTTAACAACGGCCGCGCCGAGGCCTTCGGCGATCAGGGCCTGGCACTGCTGGTCGATGACGACGCCGAAGTCCGCAGGGTCGTGCGGCGCCAACTGCTGGAGCTTGGTTTCGTGGTGATCGAGGCCGCGAATGGCGACGAGGCGATGCAGATTCTCGACCAGACACCCGGCATCGCGTTGCTGCTGTCGGACGTGGTGATGCCCGGCCGCAGCGATGGCCACGCGCTGGCGGCGCATGCACGCGACCGATGTGGCGTGCCACGCAGCTTGCTGATGAGTGGCTTCGCGCCTCACCCAGCGCAGCCGAACGGCGCACCGATGCTTGCCAAGCCCTTCACGAAGACACAACTTGCGGCCATGCTGTGGGGCCCACGCCCGTGAACGCGATGCTGCCGCATTCGGACGTTGCGCCGCCCGCGCCGCTGATCTATGTGGTCGAAGACGACGATGCGATCACGAGGCTGGTGGTCGCCGCGCTGCACGAATTCGGCTTCGCCACCGAGGCGTTTCGCAACGGTGCCACGCTGCTGCGGCGCTTGCAGACCGAACGTCCCGAACTGTGTGTCGTGGATCTCGGTCTGCCCGACATGGACGGCATCGAGCTGGTGCGGCAAATAAACGCTGTGTCGGGCGCTGGCGTGCTGATTCTCACTGGCCGCGGCCACATGGTTGATCGCGTGATGGGCCTCGAACTCGGCGCCGATGACTACATGGTCAAGCCCTTCGAGCCGCGTGAACTGGTGGCCCGCGTGCGCAGCATCCTGCGGCGCCGCGCTGGCGGCGGCAGTGGGGCCGGTGCGGCCCCGGGGCAACACCGCCACGCCAGCTTCCTGGGCTGGAAACTCGACTGCGCTGCCAACATCCTGCGCGCGGCCGACGGCAGCGAGCACCTGCTCGGCACCGCAGAGACACAGGTGCTGCGCGCCTTTGTTGAGCGGCCATACCAGATCCTCACGCGCGAACAACTCATGGGGCAGCGCGACCTGTCGCCACTGGACCGCAGCATCGACGTTCGCATCTCGCGGCTGCGGCGCAAGCTCGAAAGCGACCCGCAAAATCCCAAGATCATCAAGACCGTCTACGGCGCGGGCTACATGTTTTCGGCCGTGGTGTCTTGGGGGTGATGTGCGGCAGTCTCTGGCCAAAGGGAAGGTGGTGGTTCACCATCGCGATGACCTCTGGGCAGATGACCACCTGCAAGATTCAAAGCATGGGTCTATTTGTCGGATTGGCTATGTCGGAAATGGGTGGGGCGGTTTGAAAGTCCCTGACGAACAGTGGTGCGGCTGTCCGCTCTGACCTGGCTCGACGGACTGCTCCGGGTCGCTTGCCGCTGCTGAAAACCCAGGCTCCAAGGTCAGCAATCAGTGCGCTGCAGACCGTCCGCGTCGTCGGTACCGGCAAAGGCGCTGGGCCTAAAGCCGCCGACCTTGCTTGCCCTATTTACCTTGTTTACCTTGCTTACCTTGCTTATGCGATGGATGGCGCATGCGCATCAGACCGATCAACCCCAAGGCCAGCAGGGTCCAGCTGCCAGGCTCAGGCACGGCCGCCGGAATGGTCGCCAGCGTCAACAGGATGGGGTCGTGGTCAGACACCTGGTCAAAAAACTCGGCGTTGGCATGCACCACGTCAAACACCGCGCCGCCGTTGTTCAAGAGATTGCTCGACACCCACATGTGGTCCAGCGTCTGCAAGTTGCCTTCAAAGGCATAGGTGTAGCGCTCGTTGTCGGGCAGCGTGCTGGCCATGTTGGTCAGGCCGGCGGCGGCCAGCGGCGCAAGCGTTGCTGCAAACTGAAAGTCGTTCAAGTCGCCTGTAACCACGATGTTGGCATTGGGGTTGATGGCCAAGAGGCCAGCCACAAAGCTGCCCACCACCTGCGCTTGTGCCAGACGCTGCACCTCGCTGCTGTTGACCGGCGGCTGCGCCGGCCCGTACAGAGGCTGGTCGCCGCCCTTGCTGTTGAAGTGGTTGGCAATGACGATGATCTGCTGGCCGTCCACGCTGAACTGCGTCACCAGCGGCTTGCGGCTGTTGGCAAAGGCGCTGTTCGTGGGGTCGATTCGGCCAGCACCCAGGTTCAGTGCAATTTGGCCGTTAGGCGTGGCGCTGGCGGTGACACCATCCAGTGCCGCACCCACCACACCGGCAAAGCTGACCCTGGCCGTGTCATACATGAAAGCCTGGCGGATGTTGCCGCCCGGTTGGCCACCGTCGGTGTTGTTCTGCGGTGTCACCGAGACCCAGGCATACGTGCGCCCAGTGGCGGCGTTGAGTGCGCCGGCCAGGTTGTTCAGCGTGGTGCTGGCCGATGTGGTGCCGCTGTTGGTGGCGCCGTCGTTGTCCTGAATTTCTTGCAGCGAAATCAGGTGCGGCGCGCCCACGTTGTTGGCCAGTTGCCCGGCGATGGCCGTGAAGCGCGAAGCGGCGGCGTTGCCACCCAGGTTTTCCACGTTGTAGCTGGCCATGCCAAAGCGGCCTGGTGCGATG
>JANNDW010000479.1:0-25658 GCA_031378125.1 Methylibium sp.
GGTTGTTGGGGTGGTGGCTTAACGCCTCGTGTGCCCGCCCGGGGTTTTTAACGGCGTGATCGTGGCCGGCCCCCCGCACCCGCCATCTTGGTGGGCGCGGCCCCCCGCCCCCCCCCGCGGCCCGAGCCGCACGGGGCACGGGAACTTGTTGTCGGCGATGAGACGGTAGATCGTCGAGCGACCGAGCCCCGTCAGCCGGAGCACCGTGGGCATGCGGAGGAACAGCGGGCTTGCATCAGGTTCTGGCGGGGCGCGCTCGTATGCGTTGCGCTGCATCGGTGATCTCCGTCGGTGCTCACGCGACAACTGTAGGTGTCGTTGTGCCCGTCGGTCGCGCTGGATTCGGGCTCAAATCATGCAACGGCCGCAGGCCCACGGGCCCTTCCGACGGCACTGAAGAGACAACGATTGCCCCATGACTGGATCCGCCCTAGCGGCGCAAGCGATACCGCCCGCCAAAGAGGGACTTCGCGGGTTATGCAAGTTTCGCGCATTGAGCGACGCAGACCTGCGCGATCATGACCCGCATACTATGTGCCAACCGACCACGGCGCCTAGACGAGATCACTCGTGGCTAGCATCTTCAGCAGCGCTCTCAACGTCTCAAATGCGTTGCGAGTAGCTCGGTACTGACGAGCATCGTCCTTCTCTTCATCCGCGCAATCGGCGACTCCCTTCATCGTAAGGACGTGCTTGCAGGCTTTTGGCGTGTTCTCGTTTTCATATACGGCCGTGTGTACGCCCCAGGCCTCCGTCTCGACAACAAGGGCCTTGTCATTGCATTGCTTGACAATGGCGCGCGCGGCACTGTTTACCGCGCCGACGATGGCCTCACCGGTTCCGAATGGGCCCTCAAAGACCTTGAAGACGTGGCTACGTCCACTATCGGTATACGACAGTTGCGCCGCGGGGGCACCAAGGTCGGCCATGAACGAGGTCAGAACGCGTTTGAGGAAGTTGGAGATCGGAAGGCTCGTCAACCGACTTGACGCGCCGTCCTCGCGCTCCTTTCTCGGCTCGTAGTAGATGACCTGGGTCGAAATCGCTACGTCCAGGAGCTTGGCATCGTCGTTGACGCTACCTGCCATGCCGAGCATTACGAGCAGACGAGGCCGGTACTTGCGAAGAAATCGGTCCGCGGTGATGGCCGCTGTCACATTGCCCTGATTCGTGCTGTACGTCATTACCACGCGGTGCTCGCAACCGTCCCCGGGCAAACTGGCGGCAAAGTATTCGAACTTCTTCTCCTCGACGAAGTCGGGCAGCACCTCCATCGCGTCCTTGATGGCGCGCAACTCCGAAGCCGTGACGCAGATGATGCCGACGTCGGCCTTGCGCAGTGGTTTAGCCTTCTGGGGCAGGCCTCGCGACGGGGGTGCCGCGGCGACGGGTGTGAACCGAATGTTGAACGTCTTTTCAACCGGTACCGTGATCGTGACGATGTTGCCGTCACCGCCCGGAGCTGCAGGTGACGCATCGAACCGCAGCTGATCGTCACTAGGCAGCAAACGGTAGGTGCCACCCTCCTGCAGCAAGGGATGAGCGGAGCAAGCGGCGACCCGGTCCCAGAAGATGTCGGCGATACACCGAGGCGAACTTTCGGACTTCAACGGCTGTTCGTCGCGTCCAATTTCCTGGAAGCCCCACATGCGCTTGACGAAGCCAATGCTTCGGATGTCAGACATCTGTGAGGTGAAGCGCTCGAAGAGTCCACTCGACGAATCTCCCCGGAAACCCACGGCAATCAGGCCAACAGGGTTGCTCTCGGGCCAAAACACGAGCGTATAGGCACGTGCTCTAGGTGAGCGGCTGTTGAACTCGGGGACTGATTGCTTCAGAAGCTTGTGGATGTCCTCTTCGAGTCGCCTGGCGTGTGTCGGGCTGATCGGCTCCAACACAAGCACGTGCGGGAAGAGATCAAACGGGTTGGGCAACCCAACGCGCGCGACGAGATGATCGACGCGTTGCAAGTACTCGCCAGCGTGCGCGACTTCCACCTGGATGAGTTTCGTTGCCCATTGACGCAGGGCGGACAAATCGATGTTGGGTTCCTGGACACGTTGTACCGCGTTGATCAGGCTCCGGCGCAGGAGGTGCTGAGGTTGGGGATCCTTGGTCGCCGCGCGCAGGAGCTGCCCGTGCTCGCGCACCAGTTCGGCGAGCTCTGACCTTATCCCCTGTGCCGTGACCGATTCGCCGGGACGTCCAAGGCCCAGCATCAGGAGGCGGGACAGCAAGTTCAGCTCATAGAGCAACCGCCCGAGCTCCAGCAGCAAGTGGTAGCGCGGGTCGACCTCACTATATTTTTGGCGAGTGAGGCGAAGTCGCCGAAACGACTTCAGGCTCGAGAGGATGAACTTCGACTCCCGGCCAGGGGAAGCCGCCAGTTCCTCTTCGATGCGGTTCAGGGTTCGGTCAGAAGCGTCGAGCATGTAGTCCCGGTACTTGAACCTGGCACTGTTAAGCGCGGTGAACCATCGCTCGCTACGCAGAGACTCGGTAGTTGCCTTGGGCTCGCCGGCTTGCAAGCGCCGATACGTGTAGCGCCAGTCCTCGCGCAGGATGTCAAGTTCTGCTGCCAACGCGGCCGAGGTGGACGCCGGCGAATGGCAGGTCGCCAAGAGCGTGAGGTCATCGAGCGCTATGGCGCCCGACTTCAGGGACTTCACCGAAAGGCTACCGAAGAGCAGACCGAGTGTCTCCGAGACCTCTACCGCCAAAGGCGCCTCCGGAATCGGTTCCCGGCTGATGACAGGCACGAAGTGGCGCGCACGCTCCTTCTTCTCCGGCGGTTCAAAGTTTGGCAGCTGAGGCTGTGATGGACCTTCAGGGGGGTGCACTGTTTCCGTCCCGTCCGCTCGCCGGAAGTGGCCGTACTTCGCGAGCACGTCAACGTAGAAAAGGCCTTCGTAGTGGCTGTAGATGCGCGGTGCCGCCTCCTTGAGCACGGCGCCATGCAGGGCATAGCGCACGCCGATCGTCCCGGAGCTTCCCATTGCCAAGTCGGTGGGGTCGAGTAGGCTGTGGTTCAAAAGTCCTTGAAATAGGAGCACGAGCAACTTCTCGAGCCAAGTGCGTGGAATCGCAACCGAACCAGAAGCATCCAAGAACGACTTGGCGCACAGTGTGCAGAGGTGCCTGAACTGCTCCGCATCGCGGACATCTTCGCCATATCGGTACGCGCGAAAGACGACGTTGTTGTGAAGGGCTGAGATGGGAACAACAAAGCCGCGATCGATGGCGTAGTCAAGAAACTCTGACAGGATTGAGAAACTCGGTAGCGCTCCGCTAACGGCTGCCACGCATTGACGCAGCTGCGGCAGCGAGAAGCCTTCGTTCAGGCGATTCAGCACGGGATCAGGAAGTTCGTCTATGGGCAGCCGCTGCTGGCGTGCCGGAACCTCCTTCTGCATGTGCAAATCGAGAAACGGTTTGATCAACGCTGCCTGCAGACTCCACGGGTTGGGTTCGTAGGTGTCCAACGGCCTCTCGATGCGCAACATGCTGGCGGTTGCTGGCTTCAGCGAAGTTGCTGCCGAGAAGTCGACGCCGCGCGCAGCGATGCTGCTGACCAAGCGCACCGCCGCGGGCGAGAAGGAGAATCCTGCAAAACTGGAATCGATCCGCGGTGAAACGTTGAGCCCGAGGAGGGTGCGTGCGTCGCGTATCCAGATCTTTGCGATTCGCGCCGCGAGGATGAACTGAACGGCACGCAACTGAGATGTTGCAGAGATGAAGTTCCCGGCAAGCCTGTCGGCCTCCTCGGTAGTTGCGCTCGCAAGGACGCATCGCCAGAGCTCGGTCACATGCGTGACCGTCAAAGGTTCGAACACCGCGACCGGCATGACCGTGAACCACGTGGCCGAATGCTTGTCGAGGTGACGACCGTACAGCCTAATCTTGACGAGGTGACAAACTCCAGCCAATGCGGCCTCGGACTCCGGAAAGATCTGCGCCAACTTCACGGGCGTAGGTGAGGAGACCAGTGCCGAGACCGCCGTGTTGTATTGCAAAGGGGTGGTGTGTGCCTTGGTGCCCCAGCCGGGAAGGCACAACAACTGCGGCAGGTCCTCATCGGAGAGGCGCAGACGACGAATAATTGGGTAGTCGACCGCGTACGGTATGGGAATGATGGAAATAGCCCGGACCAGATCGGCGCAGAAGCCGGTGGTTTCCTTTTCGTCAAGCCTGAGGAAAGGCTCCGAAGGTTCGATCAGTTCGCGCTTCCAACTCGTTGCGTTGACGCAGAACACGATAATGTCCGACACGATGGCGCCGGCCGCGCGCAACTTGGCTGCGATCTTGGCCAAGGTCGACCCATAGATTACGGCGTCGTCAATGATCGCGACCTACCGCCCGTTAAGCCAAGACAGGTCCATGTCCATGACACGGTCTGATACGAGGATGCCCCGCAGTTCGGTGAGCTTGAGGGCGGCGAGGCACTCGTAGAAGCAGACCGCCTTGCGTGCCATAAACAACAGGTAGTCTGCTTCCACGCTTCCAAGGCGCTTGCCGAACTCGACGACCTCTGGTCGATGCCGCGGACCGAAGCAAGAGAGGAAAGCCTCACGGGCGCCGATCGGGCGTGGCTCGTCCGAAACGCTGCGGGTCAGTCTTCCAGTGTTCTTACTCTTACTCCTGCCTCATCCTTGCCAATCGACGAGATATCGCAGGCCAGCTAGGCCACCTTGACATCGCACTGCGCGAATGTATCGAGAGGTGCGTTGCTGCCATCTTGCCTTGAACCGGCTAGCCTGAGGCCCGTTGTCCTGCAACTCATGGGATGGGCCAACACGATCGACGATTCGACGCGGGTGCTGCCAGGCTCCCGACGGCGCGAGCGCCCGCCCCAATTTGTCGAATCGCGGGTGCGCCGGCCTACGTATCGAAGCTCGGACTTCCACGCATGAAGGAGTGATCCCCCAACGCGGTCCGACGACATCGCCGGCTCCCTTCTAGCGGAGCGAAGGCTCGGAGCCAAGCATGCCCTTACGGCAACAGTACGGCAACGGCAACGGCCTCTGAAACAAAAAAGTCAGCAGGCGCTAACCTGCTGACTCCTGTCTTTCTTGGCTCCCCGACCTGGGCTCGAACCAGGGACCTACGGATTAACAGTCCGGCGCTCTACCAACTGAGCTATCGAGGAACAGCCTTAAAGTATAGCCAGCTTTCGGTGGTGTCTTCTCACAGGTCCATCTGTATCGAGGCACGCAGGGTGCGTGGCGACAGTGGAAAAAGGTACGAGTGACCGAACTGATACGGCGACTCGCGCCATGCACGCGTGGCGAGCAGGTTGTCGACGCCGGCGCGCCAGATCACGCCGGCCCCGCCATAGTTGGCCTGGTAGCGCGCCGCCACGTCGATACGGCTGTAACCGGGAATGCCGGCGCTGTTGTCGGGCAACACCATGCGCCGGCTCTCGCGCACGAGCCCGCCCTGCACCGACAGGCCGGCGAACTCGGGCACGGTGTAGACGGCCTGCAGCTTGAGCGTTTGCGCTGGCACGTTGGTCGGTTCCAGGCCGTTGATGGCTGCGACCTGGCTGCCTTCGCGGCGCGCGTGCAGCCACTGCACGCCACTGCGCAGCACCCACGGTCCGCTGCGAACGGCGCCGCTGGCCTCGATGCCGCGGTGGCGGGCGCTGCCATCGGCCTGGCGGGTGCAGCTGCTGCCCACGTCGCAGGCGCCGAAGTCGGCGAACTGGGGTCGCTTGATGTCGAACCCGGCCAGTCCCCACTCCAGCGCGTCTGTGCTGCCCTTGATGCCGATCTCGACCTGCCGGCTCGTGAGCGCGGGCAAGGCCTCGCCCTGGTTGGTGTAGCGGGCGCGCCCGGGCGCGACTTCGGACTCGATGCCCCGGCCCCAGCTGGCATACACCAGATGCTCGGGTGCGAATGCGTAGCTGACGGCAAGCCATGGCGTACTGAACGACTGGCTGTAGTCGGTTGCACGCGACTGATCGGTGCGAATGCTCTGGCGTTGCAGCCGGGTGTGGCGCAGGCCGAGCCAGGCGGTCAGGCCGTCGGTGATGCTGATGGCATCGCGTGCGTAGAACTCGGTGGAAAATTCGTCGCGATTCGTGTTTTCGTCGGTGAGGTCGGGTGCGGCCGGCGTGACCGCCGTGCCTTCAATATTGCCTGTGCCGGCGAAATTGAAGGCCTGCCGCTGGAAACGATTCTTGACCTTGCTGTGCAACAGGCCCCCGGTCAACTCGTGGCGCAGCGCGCCGGTGGCGAGCTTGCCTTGCACCGCCAGGTCCAGCGCATCGGTGCGACGACGCTCGTTCTCGCTGCGAAAGTCGTACAGGTCGAATGTGCCGTCGGGGCAGTAGCGGTCGGCGTAGTAGGTTCCATCCGCAGCAGTGCAACCGAACGGGAAAGCGATGCGGTCGTCAGTCCTCAATTGCTGGGTGGCCAGGTGCGCGGTGAAGCGCCAATCGGCGCTCAGGCGCTGTTGCAGGCGCAACGAGGCCGTGTTGCCATCAAACACCACGGGCAAGGTCCAGGGCTGGTTGTTCAGGTTGATGCGCGGGTCGCCGGGCGACGGCACTGTGTTGCCCAGCATGCTGAAGCCCGGCACGCTGGGTTGCGATCTCTGGCTGGTTTCGATTTCAACTTCGAGCAGCGTGTCTGCGCCCAGGCGCCAGTCGCCCGCCAGCGCCAGCATGTGCCGCTTGCCTTGAGCCGACCGCACCAGTGGGTCCAGGCTCGCCGCGACGGCGTTGACGCGCAGGCCGAATGCCTGGCCGGGGCCGAAGCGGCGGCTCAGGTCCATGGACGCGGTCAAGCTGCCGGACTGCCGCCAGTCGAACCCCGCCGAGCTCACTGCTTCGTTCGTCGGCCGCTTCACGACATAGTTGACCAGGCCACCCGGCGCGCTGGTGCCAGCCTGAATGCCGCTGGCGCCTCTGAGGATTTCGACGCGCGCCTTGTTGTCCAGCGGGATCGATGTTTCGGCGCTGATGGGCAGGCCGTCGCGGCGGAAGTTGAAGCGGTTGTCGAGCACGAAGCCGCGCACGGTCAGGTAGTCCCCGTAACCCTCGGTGTTGTAGGCGTCGCTGAGGGCAGGGTCGAAGCCAGTCAGGTCGGACAGGCGCTGCACGCCGTTGTCCTTGATCTGCTCGGCGCTGAACACGCTGCCCTGCAACGGCGCGCGGGACAGCGGGACCTCACCCCAACCACCAACGCCCACGGCGGGGTAGGTGCGGCCACTGACGGAAACGGGCGCCAACTGGGTGGCGGGCGATTGTGCCCAGGAAGATGTTGCGGCCAGCAATGCGGCAACGGTGATCGGAGAGACCACCCAACAACCAACCACAGAGCGGGAGTGACGAACAAGAAGTGCCATCGTGTGTTCCATAAGTCGATGGCAGGTCGGCGGGTCGAGCGCACCACAGAACGCGGTGCACTGAACTTGCTTCCCTGCGCGAGGATTACCTCAATCAGGTTCAAAGGGACTTTCTCAGTCGAAGGCTGCAAGCCTTCAACACCCCTAGCGAATGCGGCGCAGAGTGCGCCGCGGCCGAATTATGCGCGCTGCCGGTGCCTTGCATTACCGCGTCAAAAAACAAAACAGCCCGCGGGTTGCGCGGGCTGCTGTCAAGGCGCCAGGCCTTCAATCAAAGGTGGGCGACTCCACGCCCAGCACCTTATGCAGCCTGGGGCTGGTGGTGGTGTATTGCAGGTGAATGCGCTTGTCCGGGAACACGTACGGCGCGGCGCCGAATGCGGCCAGCGCCGCTTCGTGAAAGCCTGACAGGATCAGCTTCTTCTTGCCCGGATACGTGTTCACGTCGCCCACCGCAAAGACGCCGGGAACATTGGTCTCGAAGGTCTCGGTGTTGACCACGACCTGCTTGCGCTCCAGGTCCAGCCCCCACTGCGCAATCGGCCCCAGCTTGGGCGACAGGCCGAAGAACAACAGCAGCATCTCAAGCGGCACCACGCGCGTCACCGCGTCGTTGCTGGTGACCTTGATGCCGGTGAGCTTGCCGCCGCTTTCTTCGATGCCCGTGGCTTGGCCGACGATGAACTGCATCTCGCAGGCGTCGCACAGCTCTCTCATCTTGGCCACGCTGGCCGGTGCGGCCTTGAAGCCGTCGCGCCGGTGCACCAGGATCACGCTCTCTGCCTTGTTCGGGCCTTCCTGAACGAAGTTGAGCGCCCAGTCCAGGGCCGAGTCGCCGCCGCCCACGATGACCAGGTTCTTGCCGGCAAACTGGGCCGGGTTCTTGACATGGTAGAAAACCTGCGAGTCGTGGTGCTTGTCCAGCCCGTCGACCATTAGCCGGCGCGGTTGGAACGAGCCCACGCCGCCGGCCACGAAGATCGTCTTGGCCAGGAAGCGCGTGCCCTTGGAGGTTTCGACATGGAAGCGGCCGTTGGTGCCAGGTTCATGCTGCTTGCGCACCGCGGTCACTTCCTGTCCCAGGTGGAACACCGCACCGAAAGGCTCGATCTGCTTGAGCAGGTTGTCGGTCAGTTCCTTCCCCGTGCACACCGGAACGGCCGGGATGTCGTAGATCGGCTTGTCGGGGTAGAGCTCGATGCATTGGCCGCCGGGGTAGGGCAGCGAATCGACGACGTGCGCCTTGATTTCGAGCAGGCCCAACTCGAACACCTGGAACAGGCCGATCGGGCCGGCGCCCACGATCACCGCATCGGTTTCGATCGTGCCGCCCGGGATGCCGTTGTGGCCGTCATGCGCTGCGCTGGTGCGGGCCACCTCTTTGTTGGATGTTGCTTCCATGCGCGCTGCCGCAAGCGGCATTCAAGCTACTTGATCATTTCGCCGAGCTTGCCGGTTCGATCTTTCCAATCGTCGGCATCGGGCAGCCCGCCCTTGCTCTTGGTGATGCTCGGCCACTTTTTGGCCAGTTCGCCGTTGAGCTTGATCATGTGCTGCTGGTCGCCGGGCACGTCTTCTTCGGGCACGATGGCGTTCACCGGGCATTCGGGAATGCACACCGCGCAGTCGATGCACTCGTCGGGGTCGATGGTCAGGAAGTTCGGGCCCTCGCGAAAGCAGTCGACCGGACAGACGTCCACACAATCGGTGTACTTGCAGCGGATGCACGATTCGAGAACGACGTGGGTCATGAATGAAGCTCGTGGGTTGTGGAGTCGGCCCCGCCTCGGCGCCGGGCCTTCAGGCAGCAGCCCGGCGCGGGTCTTTGACTGGCGCTGATTTTAGGGCTTGAGTTCCACCACCCGAGCCTGAGGGTTGTCAAACGCTGGTGGCGCGGCCGCCGTGCCCGTGTTGAATCCGGACGAGCGAGAGACGGGAACCGCCCCGGCGCCGACCGTCACAACGCTGGGTCGACCCGCGTGCAACATCGCCGCGCGGCCCAGCGTGCCGACCGTGTGATCGCTCAGCAGCTCATCGGGCCAGCCCGCGCGCGAGACCACGCAGACCGCGGTGTCCGCCGCCCAGCCCGCAGCGACCAGTCGGCGCGACAGCGCGGCGAGTTGCTTGCCGGCCATGTAGAACACCTCGGTGTCGGCGCTGCGGCTGGCGTTGAGCGTGCCTTCGCGCGTCATCGCCGTGCTCAGGCTCACGCTGCGCCCGCTGCCGCGGCGCGTCAACGGGCGTTGGCTGGCGGCGGCGGCGGCAAGGGCGGCGGTCACGCCCGGCACCACCTCGCATTCAATGCCGGCCTGGGCCAAGGCTGCCAGTTCTTCTTCGAGCCGGCCGAACACGCTGGGGTCTCCGCCCTTCAAGCGCACGACCACGCTGCCATCACCGGCGTGCTTGACCAGCAGCGCGTTGATGGCGGCCTGGCCTGTGCTGTCGGCAAAGCCGCGCTTGCCCACATGCATCCAGCGTGCGCCCGGCGCCAAACTGCGCAAGCCCGGGTCGGTGAGTGCGTCGAACAGCACCACCTCGGCCTGCGCCAACCGGCGTGCACCCCGCAGCGTGATCAGATCGGCCACACCGGGCCCGGCGCCGATGAAAATGACGCGCCCTTTCGTCATGCGACGGCCTTGACCAGCAGCGCGCCGCTGGTGCGGTTGCTCACCGGGTCCACCACGATCAGCGCGCCACCGACACGATTGGTCTCATACGACTCGACCGGCAGCGGCTGCTGCGTCTCGACGATCACGTAGCCGATCTCGTTGACCGCGAGCTCGTGCGCGTCGGTGGCTTCCAGCGTGTGGATGTCGAGCCGGCTTTCGATCGCGGTGATGCGCGCCTGCACCCAGCGGTTGCCATGCCGCAGCCAGTACTTGCGGCCCACCTGCGCCGGCTCGCTGTCCAGCCAAGCCAGCGTGGCGGAGAAGCGCTGCGAAGCGTGCACCGTCTGCGGTGTGGAGATCCAGTCGCCGCGCGACACGTCCAGCTGGCGGTCGAGCACCACGCCGGCCGATTGACCGGCCTCGGCCACGCCCACCACCGCGCCGGCCAGGCGTACTTCAGCCACCGTGGCGGTCTGGCCGCTCGGGAAAAGCTGGACCGAGTCGCCCGCCTTCACACGGCCATGGGCGATGCGGCCCCACAGCGTACGCGGCTGGGTGCCGGTGCCTTCGCCGTCGCGCGCGACGTACTGCACGGGGATCAGCAGGTCGCCATCCTTGCGCTCCTGCGCGGTGGGCAGGCTTTCCAGCATTTGCAGCAGCGACGGGCCGTCGTACCATGGCGCATCCAAAGCTTGCGTGACGTTGTCGCCTCGCAAGGCCGAGACCGGGATCACGCCGGCCACCCGAATGCCGGCATGTTCGGCAAAACCGAGCAGCGCGTCGCGCACCGCGGTGTAGGCCTGCGCCGGGTCGTCCACCGCGTCGAGCTTGTTGATGGCGAACACGATGCTGGGCACGCGCAGCAGATGCGCCAGCAGCGCGTGACGGCGCGTCTGCGCCAACAACGGGACCGGCTTGGCGCGCGTGTCCAGCTTGGTGATATCGACCAACACCACGGCGGCGTCGCTGCCGGCCGCGGCGGTAACCATGTTGCGTGTGTACTGCTCATGCCCGGGTGCGTCGGCAATGATGAACTTGCGCGTCTTGGTCGCGAAGTAGCGGTAGGCCACGTCGATCGTGATGCCCTGCTCGCGCTCGGCCTCCAGGCCGTCGGTCAGCAGCGACAGGTCGAAACCCGGCCCGCCTTTGGCTTGGGGTGCGCCCGCAGCCTTCTTCTCCAGTGTGTCGAGCTGGTCGGCCAGGATCGCGCGGCTGTCGAACAGCAGGCGGCCGATCAGCGTGCTCTTGCCGTCGTCGACGCTGCCGGCGGTAAGGAAGCGCAAGGCGCGGTGGTCCGTGCCTTTCACAGCCTCGCGCTCGTGCCTGCCTGCAACGCCGGCGAGACGATCTTGAGTCACAGCGGCAGCCATCAGAAATACCCTTCCTTCTTGCGCCGCTCCATCGATGAGTCCGAGGTGCGGTCGTCCATGCGTGTGGCGCCACGCTCGCTGACCGTGACCTTGAGTGTCTCGGCGACGATCTCGGCGGCGTTGGCGGCCGGGCTTTCGACCGGGCAGGTGCAAGTCATGTCGCCAACGGTGCGAAAGCGCACTTCGGCCGTCTCCACCGTCTCGCCGGCCTCGACGGGGGTCACCTCGGTCAGCGGCACCAGCAGGCCCTTGCGGCGGATCACCCGGCGGTCGTGGGCGAAGTACAGGCTGGGCAGTGGGATTTGCTCGCGCGCGATGTACAGCCACACATCGAGCTCGGTCCAGTTGCTGATGGGAAATGCGCGCATGTGCTCGCCGGGGCGAATGCGGGTGTTGAACAGCGTCCACAACTCGGGGCGCTGCTCTTTCGGCAACCATTGGCCAAAGCCGTCGCGGTGGCTGAAGATACGCTCCTTGGCGCGCGCCTTCTCCTCGTCGCGCCGGGCACCGCCCATCAACACGTCGAAGCGGTGTTCTTCGATCGCTTCCAGCAGCGCCACCGTCTGGTGGCCGTTGCGCGATTCGAGCGGGTGCGACAGGCGCACCGTGCCGCGCCGGATCGAATCTTCCAGGTGGCCGATCACCAGGCGCTCGCCCATCTGGGCCACCCGCCGGTCGCGGAACTCGATCACCTCGGGGAAGTTGTGCCCGGTGTCCACATGCAGCAGCGGGAAGGGCAGGCGGCCCTTGAACTGGCCGTCGGCGGCGCGGCTCTTGAATGCCTTCTCGGCCAGGCGCAGCACCACACACGAGTCTTTGCCACCCGAGAACAGCAGCGCAGGGCGCTCGAAAGCGGCGACGGTCTCGCGCAGGATGAAGATGGCTTCTTCTTCCAGCCAGTCGAGATGGGTGTGGTCCAGTTCGGGAAGCAGGCGTTCGATGCTCAGCGGGGCGTTCATGCGGATACTCCCAATGCGGTTGCCGTTGCGCCCTTCACATGCAGGCCGCACTCCTTGGTGTTTTCGTCTTCCTCCCACCACCACCGCCCGGCGCGGAAGTCTTCGCCGACCGCGATGGCGCGGGTGCAGGGCGCGCAGCCGATGCTGGGATAAAACTGGTCGTGCAGCGGGTTGTAGGGCACGTCGTTGGCCGCGATGTAGTGCCACACGTCGGCCCAACTCCAGTCGGCCAGTGGGTTGAACTTGATGCGGCCGGTATCGTCGGGTTCGCTGAACGGCACGACTGCTCGGTGGCTCGATTGTTCGCGGCGCAGCCCGGTCACCCAGGCACCTTTGCCAGCCAGCATGCGCGCGAGCGGTTCGAGCTTGCGGATGCCGCAGCAGGCCTTGCGCAGATCGATGCTGTCGTACATCGCCCGCTCGCCATTCGTCTTGACGAAGTGCAGCACCGATTCGACCGCGGGCTTGAAGACCTCGACCGCCAGGGCGTAGCGCCGCTCGATGCGCGGGATCAACCCAAGCGTTTCTTCGTGCAGCTTGCCGGTCTCTAGCGTGGCGAGGCTGATGCCCAGGCGGTAGCGGGCGATCAGGTCGGTGATCACCATGTCCTCGGGGCCGAGACTCGTGGCTTGCACGATGCGCCCGGCGTGCTTGGAGGCAGCCCCTTGCAGCAACGCGATGGCATGCGCAAGGCGGCCGGCGAAGCCAACGGTTTCGCGTGCGTACAAGGCGATGGCGCTCATATGGAGGCTCCCTGGTTCACGAACTCGCGCACCGGCTCGCGTGCCAGCGCCTCGGCGGTGCCGGGCGGGTGGGCAAACAGCGGCCGGTTGTCGGTCGCGTCGCCTTGATAGTGGCCGCGGAAAAACGCCAGCGCTCGTTCGGCTGCATCGATGCTCTGGTCGGAGCGCAACACCACCGCATCGAAGCCGGTGCGCGCCAGCAACGGCAGCATGTCCACCAGCACTTCGCCGGTGGCGCGGATTTCGCCCTTGAAGCGGTAGCGCGAGCGCAGCAGCCGTGCCTGGCTGTAGGCGCGGCCGTCGACCCATTTCGGAAACTGGAGCGTGATCAAGGTCAGGCGCGGCAGGTCGGCGGCGATGTCTTCCACATCGGCGTCGTTCGCAAGCTTCAAGCCCGCCGGCACGCCGGCCGGCCATTGCGCCCGAGCCGCATGCCATTGCGGCAGGTCCAGCAGCAGGAAGGGTTCGGCGTTGATGCTGACCGGCGGGCCGTCCTCGCCGCCCAGCGCATGCCAGCGGTCTTTGTGCAAATCGATGAACTGCATGTTTGTCCTCGCTGGCTCAGGCTGAGTGCACCGTGGCCGTGCTGCGCCGCACTGCGTTGGCCGAGGCCTTGAACGGCTCCAACCCGACGCGCTTGACGGTGTCGATGAAGTGCTCGTTGGCTGCGCGTTGCGCGCGGTAGGTGTCGACCACCGCTTCGATCGCATCGGCCACTTCGTCGGCTGCGAACGACGGGCCGATCACCTTGCCCGGCACGGCCGCACCGCTGAGGGTGGATCCGTCGGAGCCGCCCAGCGACACCTGGTACCACTCCTTGCCGTCCTTGTCGACGCCCAGCACGCCGATGTGGCCGCTGTGGTGGTGGCCGCAAGAGTTGATGCAGCCGCTGATGTGCAGGTCGATATCGCCGATGTCGTACAGCTCGTCGAGATCGGCATAACGTTCGGTGATCTCGGCCGCCAGCGGAATCGAGCGCGCGTTGGCCAGAGCGCAGAAGTCGCCGCCCGGGCAGGCGATCATGTCGGAGAGCAGGCCGATGTTCGGTGCGGCGAAGCCGGCCTCGCGCGCGGCCTGCCACAGCGCGGGCAGGTCGCTTTCGAGCACCCAGGGCAACAGCAGGTTCTGGTCGTGCGTGACGCGCAACTCGGCATGGCTGAAGCGTTCGGCGATTGCCGCGGCGGCGTCCATCTGCACATCGGTCGCGTCGCCCGGGGCCAGGCCGGCGCGCTTGAGCGACAGTGTGGCCGCGCGGTAGCCGGGCAGCCTGTGGCTGTGCACGTTGCGCTGTAGCCAGCGCAGAAAAGCCGGCGAGGTTTCACTGGCCGGAGCCGGCGCTGCGCCGGATTCGGAAATGCCCTCGGGCAGCACAAAGCTGCGCTTCACGCGATCGAGCTCGGCCTTCGTTATCAGATGCAGGCTGCCGTCCAGATCGTCGTTCAGGATGTGCCCGAACTCCGTGTCGACCGCGTCGATGAACTTCTGGCCCTCGGCCTTGACCAGGATCTTGATGCGCGCCTTGTACAGGTTGTCGCGCCGGCCGTAGCGGTTGTAGACACGCACGATCGCCTCGATGAAGACGAGGATCTGTTGCCACGGCAAGAATTCGCGGATCAACGTGCCGATCACCGGCGTGCGTCCCATGCCGCCACCCACCAGCACCTTGAAGCCGATCTCGCCCGCCCCGTTCTTGAGCAATTGCAGCCCGATGTCGTGCCAGGCGATCGCGGCGCGATCTTCTTTCGCGCCGGTGACGGCGATCTTGAACTTGCGCGGCAGGAACGCGAACTCGGGGTGCAGCGTGCTCCACTGGCGCAAGATTTCGATGTAGGGGCGCGGGTCGACCACTTCATCGGCCGCCACGCCGGCCAGGCCGTCGCTGGTGATGTTGCGGATGCAGTTGCCGCTGGTCTGGATGCCGTGCATGTCCACCGCCGCCAGCGCGTCCATCACGTCGGCGCTCTTGACGAGTGGAATCCAGTTGTATTGCAGGTTCTGGCGGGTGGAGAAGTGCCCATACCCGCCGCGCTCGCGCGGCGTGCCTACGTCCACGCGGTCGTACTCGCGTGCGATCTTGGCCAACACGCGCAGCTGCTTGGCGCTCAACTCGCCATAGGGAACCGCCACGCGCAGCATCGGCGCATGGCGCTGGATGTACCAGCCGTTTTGCAGCCGCAGCGGGCGGAACTCGTCGTCACTCAGCTTGCCGGCCAGGTTGCGCTCGAGCTGGTCGCGGTGCTGGGCCGCGCGCTGGTGAACGAACTTTCTGTCGAAGTCGGTGTATTGGTACATGTCAGGTTTCCCGCTGGGCCGCCCCAAGGGAGGCGTGCGCCCCCTTGGGGGGCCGCGAACAGAGTGAGCTTGGGGGCCGCATCCTAATGGATCACTTTCAATCCGGCTGTCACGAGCGAGATGCACAGCAAGCTGCGCACCAGCTTTTCAGGCATCTTGCGGGTCAGCTGCGCGCCCAGCCAGATGCCGGGGATGGAGCCCACCAGCAAGGCCGCCAGCAGTTCCCAGTTCACATGCCCCAGCGTGGCGTGGCCGATCCCGGCCACCAGCGTCAGCGGCACGGCGTGGGCGATGTCGGTGCCGACCACGCGGTGCGATTCGAGCTTGGGGTAGAGCAACATGATCAGCGTGGCGCCGATCGCGCCCGCGCCAATGGAGCTGAGCGACACCAGAACTCCCAGCACCAGGCCGCACAGCGCGGTCAACAGCGGTTTGCGGTGTTCCGGGATCCAGCGCTGCAGCCTGACGCCGACCTGGTGCCACACCTGCCTGAAGGCTACCGTTACCGCGGTCAGCAGCAAGGCAATGCCCAGCGAGAAGGTCAGCGCGCTGGCCCAGCCCTTGGTCAGGCCGGTGAAGTGCATCAAGGCAATGGTGGCCAGCGAGGCGGGAATGCTACCGGCCAACAACAGCCCCGTGATGCGCCAATCCACATGGCCCGCCCGGTGGTGCGACGCCGAGCCCGCCATCTTGGTGATGGCGGCAAACCACAGGTCGGTGCCAATGGCGATCGCCGGGTTCAGCTTGAAGACCGACAGCAACAGCGGCGTCATCAGCGAGCCACCGCCCACGCCGGTCATGCCGACGATGGCGCCGACGCCAAACCCGCTCAGAACTGCAATCAGATCCATGAATTTCCCAAGGATGAAGCCGTGCGAGCGGGCCACACCCGACCCCGCACCCGCGCACTGTAGGGATGCTGTATATGCTTGAGAAGAACTTTTTCGTTCATTGATTATCTCTGTTTCGAATATAGAAGCCCAGTCGATGGCCTTCTAGAATCTGCCGATGGGCAACGATCGAGCCTCGGACAACCCCGTCTGGACGCGACGCGGCTGGATCACTGTCCAAATCGCGGGCCTGGCCGCCGTGATGGCCGCTTGTCAGACCGTGCCGAAGCCGGTCGAGCCCGTCCCGCCTGAGCTTCCCGTGCCGCCGGCCGCCCCGCCGGTCGCAGCAGCCCCGAAACCGCCACCCCGGCCGCCGCGCATCGGTTTGGCGCTCGGCGGCGGCGCGGCGCGTGGTTTTGCCCACATCGGCGTGATCCAGGTTCTGGAAGAAGCCGGCATCAAGCTCGACTTGCTGGTTGGCACCTCAGCGGGCAGCCTGGTGGCGGCCTTGTACGCGGCGGGCAAGACGGGCGCCGAGCTCGGGACCTTGGCCGACGCGATGGACGAATCGGCCTTCACCGACTGGTCCTACCCCGGGCGAGGCCTGATCCGTGGCGAGGCCCTGGCCAAGTTCGTGCGCGACTACACCGGTGGCGTCAACATCGAACAGCTGCGCCTGCCGCTGGGCATCGTTGCCACCGACCTGCAGAACGGCCAGCCGATTCTTTTTCAGCGTGGTGACGTGGGCACGGCGGTGCGTGCCTCCAGCGCGGTGCCGGCGGTGTTCCAGCCGGTCAGAATCGGCGCGCGGGAGTATGTGGACGGGGGTTTGGTGGCGCCGGTGCCGGTGCGCTTTGCCAGACAAATGGGTGCCGAGCTGGTGATCGCGGTGGACATTTCCGCCCCGCCCGAGGGAAACGCGACCGGCGACGCCATGCGCATGCTGCTGCAAACCTTCGCCATCATGGGCCGCAGCATCAACAATTTCGAATTGCGCGACGCAGACTTGGTGCTTCGACCCAGCCTGGCAGGTGTTTCCGGGGCCGATTTTGCCGCCCGCAAGCGCTCGATCCTGGCCGGCAGAGAGGCGACTCTGGCGCAGCTGGCCGATTTGCGCGCCCGCATCGCCGCCAAGACGCGCTGATGTGCGCGCAACGCGCGGGAGCAGGCCGCGGCGCGCCCAAAAAACAAAACGGCCCGGTGTTACCACCGGGCCGAAAGATACCTTGAATGGAGAAACCAGAGGTACCGAGGAGACAACCTTCCAGAGAAGCCGCAAGGGTTGCTTGCGGTTTCTTTCAGATGGGCTGCTCGGGCAAAAGTTCAGGCCGGCAACAAAAACTTACGCGGTCTGGACCCTCGCCATCAGGTTTCCTTCAAACACAACTCAAGCGGCGCGCTTGGACTTCGCGGCAGCTTGGCTGGCCTTGACTGCTGTCGCGGTCATGGCCTGGAAGTTGGCTTCGGCGACATCGGCGGCTTGCTTGGATGCCTTTTGCACACCGTCGAACGCGTTGTTGGCAGCGGCCACAGCCGACTTCACCAGAGCAACCACGTTTTCGCTGCCGGCCGGCGCGTTCTTGACAGCGCTGTCAACCAGGCCCATGAACTTCTTCTGCGCGTCGGACGTGGTGGCCTCGGCAACCTTGGTCACTTCGGCGCTGGTCGAAGCAGCGATGTCGTACAGGTGGCGGCTGTAAGCAGCGGCCTTCTCGGCGGCGGGTTGCAGCAGGCCGGCTTGCAGGGCCATCAGCTCTTGCGCGTCCTTGACCGACAGGGCGGCCTTGGTCGACGCGGCAGCTTCGCTCATGGCGGCCTTTGCCACCTGCAGGTTCAGCTCGACGAGCTTCTCGACGCCTTCGAAAGCCTTGTTGGTCAGGCCGAAGAGGGTTTCGACGTTGGCTTTGTGGGCGGCCAGAATTTGTTCAGTGGTCATCATGGTCAATCTCCTAGAGGGTTGAGGTTCGCTTTGCTGCAGATTTGCTGCACTGCAACATGAACCGAAGTATAGCGGCGGCGAACGGCATTGCAAGGGGTTTTTGCTGCGCCGCAGCATTTTAGAATGCATCTTCTAACTAGCGCTTTTGGGGCTGCGCGCCGGCGCATCATGCCTGTTGAGCGCCCCCAGGACTCGGAATGCCGAGGCCGCCCCCAAGGAGGTGAAGGAAACTTGGGAGCAGCCCGGCGCGTCCTTGAAACCAGCCGATCGGGCCGGCCGGTGCCGAGCGGCACAATGGCACTGGAACCTGCCGATGCAAGCCTTCTACTCAGACCATTTCGTCCTGCCTTTGCCCGAAGGCCATCGGTTTCCCATGGGCAAATACCGCTTGCTGCGCGAGCGCCTGGAAAGCGTCTCGGGCCTTGTGATGAAAGAGGCGCCCGCAGCGACCGACGGTGAACTGGCCCTGGCCCATCAACCGGCTTATGTGTCCGCCGTGGTCGAAGGCAGCTTGAGCGCCGCCGCGCAGCGCGAGATCGGCTTTCCGTGGAGCACGTGGATGGTCGAGCGTTCGCGCCGATCGGTGGGCGCCACAATTTCCGCCGCGCGCGCGGCGTTGCAAGAGGGCGTGGCGGCCAACCTGGCCGGCGGCACCCACCATGCCAGCGCTGAGAAGGGTGGCGGCTACTGTGTGTTCAACGACATCGCGGTGGCCGCCAGGCTGATGCAGGCCGAGTGGCACCGCACGCGGCGCAGCCTGTTGCGCGTCGCGGTGGTGGACCTGGACGTGCACCAGGGCAATGGCACGGCGGCGATTTTTCAGGACGACCCGACCGTGTTCACACTGTCGATGCACGGCGCCCGGAACTTCCCGTTCCGCAAGGAGCTAAGCGACCTGGATGTCGCGCTGCCCGACGGCTGCCGGGACGCCGAATACCTGCGGGCGCTGGACGGCGCCCTGACCGAACTCTGGCGCAGGCATGAACAGGCATTGCCGGGGCTGATTTTCTATCTGGCAGGCGCCGACCCGCACGAGGGCGATCGCCTGGGGCGGCTAAAAGTCAGCGCCGCCGGCCTGGCCGAGCGCGACCGCGTTGTGCTGGCCGCCGCACGCGATCGGCGCATCCCGGTGGCCATCGCCATGGGCGGCGGTTATGGGCGCGCCATCGAAGACACCGTCGCGGTTCAACTCGGTACCTTCGTCGAGGCCCGCAACAGTTGGAGGCAATGGAACAATGCACCCGCTCCCAGCCGACCGACCCACCTATTGCAAGGACCACTGTGAACCCGAATTCCGAACAGACTTCCCTGGTCGATGCCGCCATCGCGTCGCGCCGCTCGGTGCGCGCCTTCCTCCCGACACCGGTGCCGCGGGAGACAGTCGAACAAATTCTCTCCGTGGCCTCGCGTGCACCCTCGGGCACCAACACCCAGCCGTGGCGCGTGTACGTGCTGACCGGTGCGGCCAAGACCGAGCTGTCGCGCAAGATCATGAGGGCCTACGACGACCCCGCCGAGCGCGCCGCCCACACCGAGGAATACGCCTACTACCCCACCGAATGGAAGTCGCCTTATATCGACCGGCGCCGCAAGATCGGCTGGGACTTGTACGGCTTGCTGGGCATCGGCAAGACCGACAAGGAGCGCATGCATGCCCAGCACGGCCGCAACTACCGCTTCTTTGACGCCCCGGTCGGCCTGATCTTCACGATCGACCGCATCCTGCGCCAGGGCAGCTGGCTGGACTTCGGCATGTTCCTGCAAAGCGTGATGGTGAGCGCGCGCGGCCGCGGGCTGGACACTTGTCCGCAGGCTGCCTTCATGCAGTTCCACCGCATCATCACCGCGCATGTGGGCGCGCCGGCGAATGAGCAGGTGGTCTGCGGCATGGCGCTGGGCTGTGCCGACACCAGCGCGGTTGAAAACACGCTGGTCACCGAACGCGAGCCCGTCGCCGGCTTCGCACGCTTTCTGGAATGACATGGCGCGCAGCCCAGGCCCGTAAACTCGGCGCCGTCGAACAAGAAAAAAGTGGAGACGATGGCAACGCCCCTTCCTGCGGCCCGCATTCGTTGCGGGCTGGCCGCAGCGCTCGCCTTCGGCCTGCCGGCGCTGCCCGCCGTCGCTGCCTCGGCGGCATTCTCGGGCCCCGCCATCGGTCCGGTTCCGGTCGAGTTTGTGCTGTTCGCCTGCGTGCTGCTCGGCGTGGCGCTGTTCCACCACTTCACGCTGTGGATTGCGCTCGGCGGCGCGATCGTGATTGCGCTCTACAAAATGGTCCTGTCGCCCTTCAAGTCGGGCGCCGGTATCGGTGGGTTTGCCCTGCACCTCGGGCATGAATGGGTGATCCTGGTCAACCTGTTGCTGCTGCTGCTGGGCTTTGCGTTGCTGGCCAAGCACTTCGAAGACACGCAAGTCCCCGCCGTGTTGCCGCGCTACTTGCCGGACGACTGGAAAGGCTGCTTCGTGCTGCTGGTGCTGATCTTCGTGCTGTCGAGTTTTCTCGACAACATCGCCGCGGCGATGATTGGCGGCGCTATCGCGCACACGGTGTTCAGGGGCAAGGTTCACATCGGTTTCCTGGCCGCCATCGTGGCCGCTTCCAACGCCGGCGGTTCAGGCAGCGTGGTGGGCGACACCACCACCACGATGATGTGGATCGCCGGTGTTGGGCCCATGGAGGTCCTTGAAGCCTTCATCGCGTCGTCGGTCGCGCTGGTGATTTTCGGTATTCCGGCGGCGCTTCAGCAGCAGGCCTATTCGCCGATCCAAAGGGACGAAAGCGCCGGCGCGCACATCGATTGGCCGCGGGTCGGCGTGGTCGCGTTCATTCTGGTGGCCGCGGTCGTCGTCAACGTGGTGATCAACACCCGTTTCAACGCCGTGTCCGACTCGTTTCCGTTTCTCGGTGCCGCGGTGTGGGTGGCGCTGCTGCTGACCACCGCGTTGCGCAAACCCGACTGGCCGCTGCTGCCGGGCGCCTTCAAGGGGTCGGTGTTCCTGCTGTCGCTGGTGCTGTGCGCGTCGATGATGCCGGTTGAACAACTGCCCGCGGCATCCTGGCAATCGGCGCTGGGGCTGGGCTTTCTGTCCGCGGTGTTCGACAACATTCCGCTCACCGCACTGGCCCTCAAGCAAGGCGGTTACGACTGGGGCTTTCTGGCCTATGCGGTGGGTTTTGGCGGCTCGATGATCTGGTTCGGTTCGTCCGCCGGTGTGGCGCTGTCCAACATGTATCCGCAGGCCCGTTCGGTGTGGCTGTGGCTGCGGCACGGCTGGTACATCGTGGTGGCCTACATCGTGGGCTTCTTCGTCATGCTGGCGTTGATCGGCTTCCATCCTGGCAGCACGCCGCGTGGCAGCGGGGCGCCGGCGGCAGTCGCCCTGCCATCCCGTTGAACTTGCGATGAGAACCCCATGAAGATCCAGGTGCTGGTAGCGCGCGCTGTGTTCCCCGAGGTGATAGCGCGCTTGCGTGAACACTTCGATGTCGAGACCAATGAGACGGACGAAGTCTGGCCGCAGCCCGAACTGATCCGCCGCCTGCAGGGATGCGCTGGCGTGTTCGTGACCGGAGCTGAGAAGATCGATAGCGCGCTCTTGGCCGCCTGCCCTGAGCTGCGCGCCGTGTGCAGCATGGCGGTGGGCTACAACAACATCGATGTGCCTGCCTGTACCGCGCGCGGCGTGCTGGTGAGCAACGCGCCCGATGTGCTGACCGAAACCACCGCCGACTTCGGCTTTGCGCTGATGATGGCCACGGCCCGCCGCATCACCGAGAGCGAGCACTTTCTGCGCCGCGGCGAATGGACCCAGTGGAGCTACGCCATGTTCGCCGGCGCCGACGTTCATGGCGCCACGCTCGGTGTGCTGGGCATGGGCCGCATCGGCCAGGCCATCGCGCGGCGCGGCGCCTTGGGCTTTGGCATGAAGGTGATCTATCACAACCGTTCGCGGCTGGACGGCGCCATCGAGGCCCAGCTCGGGGCCCGCTGGGTCGACAAGCAGGACCTGCTGCGCGAGTCCGACCACCTGGTGATCGTGGTGCCGTACAGCGCCGCGTCGCACCACCTGGTGGGCGCCGCTGAACTGGCGCTGATGAAGCCGACGGCCACCCTCACGAACATCGCCCGCGGCGGCGTGGTCGACGACGCGGCGCTGGCCCAGGCGCTGCGCGATGGGCGCATCGCCGCTGCCGGGCTCGACGTGTTCGAAGGCGAGCCGGGTGTTCACCCCGGCTTGCTGAGCGTGCCCAACGTGGTGCTCACGCCGCACATCGCCAGTGCCAGCCTGCCCACCCGCCGCGCCATGGCCAACCTGGCGGTGGACAACCTGCTGGCGGCGTTGAATGTGGGCCCGGACAAGGGCAAGCCGGCCACCGCCTTGAACCCCGAGGTGCTGGCCCGGTCTTGAGCGCCGCTCGGACCGCCCGTGCCGCTCGGTGTTGCAGGCTATGGACAAGCGCCACGCGCTCTCATAAGCTGGCCCATCACCAGAACGGAAGACAGCCATGCTGACCGAAACTCAACTGCGGCAGATCCTGCCGCAGCTCCCCCTGCCCAAGCAGCAGCTGTTCCTGCCTCACCTGAACGAGGCGATGCGGGCGTTCGAGATCAACACGCTGTTGCGCACCGCTGCCTTCGTGGCACAAACGGCGCACGAGTCGGCCGAGTTCACGCGCATGCTCGAAAGCCTGTACTACACCAAGGCCGCAGGGCTGATGGCCACCTGGAAGAAGCGCTTTCCCACCGAAGCGTCGGCGCTGCCGTACTTGCGCAACGAACAGACACTGGGCAACTTTGTCTATGCCGACCGGATGGGCAACGGCAATGGCGCCAGCGGAGATGGTTTCAGGTACCGCGGCCGCGGTGTGATCCAGCTCACCGGGCGCGACGGCTATCGGCGTGCCGGCGAGGCATTGGGGCTGGACCTGGTGGGCAAGCCCGAGCTGGTTCAGACGCCCGAGGTCGCGTTCCAGGTGGCGGCGCTGTACTGGAAGACCAACGGATTGAACGAGTTGGCCGACGTTTCCAGTTTCACGGCCATCACCCAAAAAATCAACGGCGGCCAGAACGGCGCCGCCGAGCGCTTGAAGTATTTCGAAGCGGCTAAACGTGTTCTCACCGACGGCTTTATCGCCGATGCACCGTTGACACGCGGAGCCCGAGCGCCGTCGATTCATGTGTTGCCGGCGAACATGAAACCCTTGATCCGTGGCTGGCAGGACAGCCCCGAACCCGAGGTGCCCCTGAGGGCCGCCAAGAAGGTGAGCGCGAAGAAACCCGCTGTGAAGAAGGCGGCTCAGAAGGAAGTGCCGGTCAAGAAGGTGCCGGCCAAGAAGGCGTCTGCAAAGAGGGCTGCGGCGAAAACGGCTGCGAAAGCGCCAGCGGCGAAAAGAGCCGCCGCAAAGAAGGCTCCCGCGAAGAAGGTCACCGGCAAGACCCTCAGCAGCCGCTGACACCGGCCAGGAAGGGGCCCGCGGCAACGCCTTGCCGCGAGCCTGCAATCCGGAGTGCGCAGGTACCGTAACCACTTTGAACGGCAGGCACGCGCCGCGCCTCCCCGTGCGGCAGACCCCGAGGGGGGAGGTGGCCATGCCCTGACACGCGGTCGCGCCGCCGCCGCCGTCGCCTCAGCGGTAGCGGCTCACTTCCAGCGCCGACACGGCGGACGCCTGGTTGCCCCAGGCATTGCGCACGAAGCTCACGTGCGTGGCGATCTCGGCGTTCGACAAGCTCTGCGCGAAGGGCGGCATGCCGTGGGGGCGCGGGTTGCTGCGGGTCGCCGGCGGGAAGCCACCCTAAAGGATCATGCGCACCAGCTTGGCCGGCGGATCCATCCGCACGGTCGAATTGCCGGCCAGCGGCGGGTAGGCGCCGGGGGTGCCTTCGCCCGCCCCGCCGTGGCATGGGGTGCAGCGGTCTTTGTAAAGCGCCCGGCCCGCTTCGAATGTGGACGGCGCCAGTGGGTCGACGGCGGTGGAGCGTGGCGCGGGTGAAGCGAGAACAGGAAGCTCGGTGAGGAAGAGGGCGATGGCCTGCAGGTCCGCGTCAGCGAGGCGCTGCGTGCTGTTGAACACCACCTCGGCCATCGGCCCGCTTGCCGACGCGTGGGTCGACCGGCCCGTCTTCAGCAGTGCCACGCGTTGCGCCCGCAGTTCGGCCTTGGCGGCGCCGCCCCGAGAGGGCGCCAGGCCAGGGGCAAACCAGTGGAGCTGGGGGATCAGCCCGCCTTTCAGTTCAGGCGTCGGGTAGATGGCGCCGAGCAGGCCGCGTGGGGCATGGCACGCATCGCAGTGCCCCAGGCCGCGCACCAGGTAGGCGCCGCGGTTCCATTCGGCGCTCTGGCCCGGGTCGGGGGGCGATGCCGGGTTTGAAGTACATCGCCCGCCACACCGCCAGTGCGAGTTGGGTGTTGTCGGGGAAGGCCAGTTCGTACGCGCGGTTGGCCTGCGCGGCGGCGGGCACGGGGGCGCAAGCAACCACGGTCTTCGGATCATGCCCCGGATGATGGGGCAGTTTGATGTGCGAACCTCTCCGCGCGCTTGCACCAGTCGGCGTTCGATCGTCGAAGGCCCATGAAAAACGGCGCAATCGCTTGCGCCGTTTCCGGGTCAGCGCGGCGGGATCACGGAATGTAGTTCAGCCCTTCCGGGATTGGCAACGAGATCGGCACTTCGAAGAACGGCCCGACCGCATCCGGGTCGATGACCGTGGCGCCGTTGGTCGCAAAGAAGATCGCGATCTGGGTCTGTGCCATCACCGCGTACGGTGCCGTTCCCGCCGCCCCGATGTTGGTCAGGAAGGTGTGCGGGTTCTTCGGCACGCCGCTGGGGTTGGTGGTGGCGTCAACCGGATTCAACGCATACGCCAGGTCGTTGCGGAAATACGTTGCCCGGTCGGCCAGGTTGCCGGCCCGCAGGATGGCCGAGGTGGTCGGGTTGGGCACGGTCACGTCGCCCTTGGCGAACTGGAAGATCACCGGCTTGGCCGCATGGCCGCGCGGCGGGTTCTTGGCGATGCTGGCCGCGTAGGACACCGGGTTGCCCGATTGCTGCACCCATTCATTGCGCTCCAGCACCTGCTGGATGGCGGTCGCGCCCGGCACGTTGTTGATGACGATGGGCAGGTCACGCAGCGGCATGTTCTCGTTGAAGTTCAGGTTGAAGGGCGCCGGCACGTTGGGCGTGGGTGGCAGGTTCAGCAACTGCGGCTGGCGCGTGGCCAGCGCGATGGCGCTCAGGAAGCGGAACACACCCAGGCGGGCGACTTCGGTGATCGAGCCGCCCGGCACGTTCGGCACGCCGGCCTTGATGCCGTCTTCGACTCCCAGGAAGATGGTGCCGTAGATGCCGCCGAAGGACTGGCCAGCGTAGTAGATGCGGTGTTTGTTCAGGTCGGCGTGGCCGTCGCCGTCCACGTCGACACCCACCTCGATCTGGCGCACCAGTTGCATCAAGTCCACCACCGTCTGGCGCAGGCCGTCACGGCTGCCGATGATGGTGGCCGGCGGTGCGGCGTTGACACCTTCGGTCGAGTCAATGACGGTGTTGCCGTCCTGGTCGAAGCC
>JANNDW010000129.1:0-1888 GCA_031378125.1 Methylibium sp.
GCGCAGCACGACGCCTTGCTGGTCGCATCGCCTGAGTACAACGGCTTTCCGACCCCGTTGTTGATCAACTCGCTCGATTGGGCGTCGCGCCCCGCCGCCGCCGACGGCTTGCCGTCCGGCCTGGGCGCCATGAGCGGCAAGGCAGCCGGGGTGATGAGCGCGTCACCCGGTATGCTGGGCGGCACCCGCAGCCTGATGTTCACGCGCCAGTTCCTGCACAACACGCTCGGCATGCTGGTGGTGCCCGAGCAGTTCGCGCTGGCACAGGCGAACAAGGCGTTCGACGCGCATGGAGCGTTGCTCGACGCCAAACATCAGCAGGCCGTGCTGCGGGTCGTGGCGTCGGTGGTGCGGGTTGCGGGTGCGTTGCGGGTGGGTTGAGAAGTCGAGCGGCGGCGCCGGTTGAGAGTGGCGGGCCGGCAGCGGGAGCGGGTTCAAAGAGGTGATTCCAGGCGCTACAGTCAGCGCCATGCAACCGGTTCTCAAAGTCATCGGCCTGCTGCCCTGGTTCGACTGGGCGGCGGTGCTGGTATTTTTCAGCGCCTGGCTGGGGTATGCGCAGTTCGCGCGCCGGCGCGCCCAAACGCAAGCCTCCATCCTGGCCAGCACCAACCGCATTCGCCGGTTGTGGATGTTGCAGGCCACGCACCGTGAAGTGCGGGTCGTCGACGCGGTGGTGATGCAAAGCCTGTCCAGCAGCCCGTCATTCTTCGCGTCGACCACCATCCTGATCATCGGTGGCCTGCTGGCGGTGCTGGGCACCAACGACAAAGCCAACGAACTGGTGCGCGACATTCCGTTTGCCGCGCAGACCTCGGTGCTGGTGTTCGAATTGAAGCTGCTGTTGATGCTCGCGATCTTCGTCTACGCGTTTTTTCGATTCACCTGGTCGATGCGGCAGTACACCTTTGGCGCGCTGCTGGTGGCGGCGGCACCCGAAGCACAGCAGTTCATCGATGGCGGTTTGTCGCGCGAAGCGTTCGCGGACCGCGCGGGCCGCGTCATCGGCATGGCGGCGGAAACCTTCAACGACGGGCTGCGCGCCTACTATCTGGCGTTTGCCGCGATTGGCTGGTTCTTTTCGCCGTGGGTGTTCGTGGCCGCGTCGGTGGGTGTGATCACCATCCTGTACCAGCGCGAGTTCCGCTCGGACGTGCTGGCGGTGCTGAACTCGTGACGAGGTTCAGCCGTCTCGCGCCAAGCGCAGCCCGCTGAACTGCCATTGCGCATCGGGCGGGAAAAAGTTGCGGTAGCTGGCGCGCACATGGCCGGCGGGCGTGGCACACGATCCCCCACGCAGCACGAACTGGCCGCACATGAACTTACCGTTGTACTCGCCCACCGCGCCGGGCAGTGGCCGATAGCCCGCGTACGCGCCGTAGTTTGATTGGGTCCATTCCCACGCGTCGCCGAACATCTGCACTGGCTCGTCGTGTGCGCCCACCGATTGCGGAAGCGGATGAAACGCGCCGAGGTTGGCGAAATTGTCGCGTGTGCCGCTCCGCAATCGGCGCAAGCGGCGTGCGGCGTGCTCCCATTCCACCTCGGTGGGCAAGCGTGCACCAGCCCAGCGCGCGTACGCGTCGGCTTCGAAGTAGCTCAGGTGGCACACGGGCGTGTGCGGGTCGATGTCCACCAGGCCTTGCAAGGTGTGGTTGAGCCAGCGGCCGCCGGCGAGGCGCCAATAGAGCGGCGCCTGTCGTTGCCCGGAAGGCTGGCCCGCGCGCACCCAGTCCCAGCCCATCGACAACCAGAGTTCGGGCCGCTGGTATCCGCCATCGTCGATGAACGCCAGGTACTCGTCGTAGGTCACCAGCCGCGAGGCGAGCTCGAAGGGCGCGGTGTAGGTGGTGTGGCGCGGCGTTTCATTGTCAAAACAGAACGGGCC
>JANNDW010000197.1:0-15297 GCA_031378125.1 Methylibium sp.
GCTGTGGGCCATGTGCCGCACCATGCCGATCCCGCTGCCGGAGCGGCCGGTATTCGTGATCCTGCTGGCGCAGGGCGGCGAGTTCGGCTTCGTGGTGTTCCAGACCGCCGCGGGCGCGAACGTGATCAGCGCCGGGGTGTCGTCATTGCTGGTCGCCGCGGTGGCCATTTCGATGTTGCTCACGCCATTGCTGCTGGTCGCGGCCGACCGTTGGCTGGTCCCCCTTCTGGCCGCGCGCGGCCAGAAGAAGATGGACGAGATCAGCGAGCCGCAAGACGCGCCGGTGATCATTGCCGGCCTCGGCCGCTACGGCCAGATCGTCGGCCGCATGCTGTTTGCCAACGGCATCACACCGACGGTGCTGGACCACGATGCCGAGCAGATCGAGGCCTTGCGCCGCTTCGGCTGGCTGGCGTTTTATGGCGACGCGACCCGGCTCGACCTGATGCGCACCGCCGGCGCCCACAAGGCGAAAGTGCTCGTGCTGGCCATTGACGACGTGGAGCAGAGCGTCGAGGTGGCGGCGATTGCGCGCGAGCATTTCCCGCAACTGACGATCGTGGCTCGCGCGCGCAACGTCACGCACTACTTTCAGCTGCGCGAACTGGGCGTGACGCTGATCGAACGCGAAACTTTCGACTCGGCGCTGATGAGCGCACGCAGCGCGCTCGAGTCATTGGGCTGGCAGCCCCACCAGGCTCGCAACCTGGCGCTGCGATTCCGGCGCCACAACATCGAACAACTCGAAAAGAACGTGCCGCACTGGAAAGACCAGGCCAAGCTGATCGCATCGGCCAAGCAGGGACGCCAGCAGCTCGAAGAACTCTTTGCGCAGGAACGCAAGGAGACCGAGGAGCGCCGCGTGCGCGCGGGCTGGAGCCAGCCGACGGGGGCGAGCCCCGAGCCGTCGAACTGAGGCCGAACCCGGGATCAACACTCACTCAGGGCATTTGCGCGCGCTTGGAAGGCAACGAATCCCGCCGCGGCCAGCCGACCGGCCCGAACCAAGCGCCACCCGCGATTGCCCCGGCATTGACCAGCCCGTAGACCACCAGCGCCACCGCCTGGGCGATGAACACTTGCGCCAACCCACCGCTCCACTGCAAGGCCAGCCAGCCGCCACCCACCGCCACCAGCAGCCGGGCAAGGTTGCCGATCACCGGCCAGAGCAGGCGGCCGGCGCCTTGCGATGCGAAGTACAAAACCAGGCCGAGGCCGAAAAAGCCGTACACCGGCCCGACGGCGCGCAGGTACAGCGTGCCCGCTTGCAGCATGGCCGGGTCGCTGTCGAAGAGCGACAGCCAGGCGTGCGGGAAGGCCGCGGCGCACAGGCCGATCGCTTCGGTCATGACGAAAGCGATGGCCGCGCCGGTCCACGCGGCGCGCAAAGCTCGCTCGCGCTGCCCCGCGCCGATGCAGGTGCCGACCATCGCCACCAGCGGCGCACCGAGGCCGAACACCAGCGGCACCAACAGGTATTCCAGCCGCGAGGCGGTGCCATAACCGGCGATCGCCGCTGTGCCGAAGCCGCCCACCAGCGCGGTGCCGATGACGATCACCAGACTCGTCGCCACGGTGGAGATGGCGCCCACCAAACCGACCCGCAGGATGTCGCGAAACAGCGGCCAGCGAAAGTGCACGCCGGCAAAAGCCGGGCGCAACACACTCTTGCCGGACCACAGGTAAGCCGCCAGCGCGAGGGTGCCCAAAAAGTAGAACGCCAGCAGTGCCACCGCGCCGCCCGCGATGCCCAGGCCCGGCAGCCCACCCCAGCCGAAGATCAGCAGCGGGGACAGCGGAATCAGCACCACCGTGCCGGCGCAGGTGACGATCGCCGGCACGGCCATGTTGCCGGTGCCACGGATCACCGCCGACAGCGAGTTGAACAACCAGATGGAAACAGCGCCGGCGAAGACCCAGTTCGAGTAGGTCAACGCAGCCGCCAGCGCCGCATCGGTTCCGCCCATTTCGCTGTACAGCCAGCGCCCGCCGAACAGCACGGCCCCCATGAACGCGAGGCCGAAGCCCAGCGCGATCACACCGGCGTGCAGCACCAGCGCGTCGGCGTCCGCACGACGCTGCGCGCCGAGCGCGCGCGCGATGGCCGAGGCGATGCCCCCGCCCATCGCGCCGGCCGAGGTCATCTGCATCAGCATCACCACCGGGAACACCAGCGCCATGCCGGCCAGCGCGTCGGTGCCGAGTTGGCCGACGAAGTAGGTTTCGATCAGCCCGGCGGCCGCCTGCGCCAGCATCACCAACACGTTGGGCGCGCCCAGGCGCAGCAAGGTGCGCGCGATCGGCGCTTCGAGCAACACGCGCGTGCGCGGGTCCATCGCGATGGCGGTCACGCTTGCGCCTCGCCCAACGGGTGCATCCGTCGGCCGCTCATGTGTGTCGACGCGAGGCGCCTCACGCCGCCGCCCGCACCAGCCGCGCTTCCCGAATCGGCAGGTGAATCAGCGCCGCACCCACCGCGAGCAGGATGTCGATGTACCAGACCCAATCAAAGCTGCCTGTCCACTCGAACACCCTGCCGCCCAGCCACGCGCCGAGGAAGCCGCCGACCTGGTGCGTCAGCATCACGATGCCGAACAAGGTGGCCATGTTGGCGGTGCCGAAGAACTTGGCCACCAGTCCCGCGGTCGGCGGCACAGTGGACAGGAAGGTCAGCCCCATCACGGCGGCGAACACCAGCATCACCGGCCCCGTCTTGGGGGCCAGCAGGAACAGCACCACGGCAACCGCCCGCGCCGCATACACCAGCGACAGCAGCGACTTCATGCGCCAGCGGCCCACCGCCCAGCCCATCGCGACGCTGCCGACGATGTTGAACAGCCCCAGCATCGCCAGCGACCATGCGCCGTACTGCACCGGCAGGCCGCAGGAGGCAATCACGCCCGGCAGGTGAGTCCCCAAGAACGCGACGTGAAAACCGCAGACGAAAAAGCCGCCCCCGAGCATCAGGTAGCTCGGGTTGCGCAGCGCCGTGCGAATGGCCTCCCGCGTGCCCACCGGCTGGTGGCCAGGCGGCGCCGACCGCAGCGCGGCCTGCATCGAGTTGCCCTTGAGCACCCATGCGGCAGGCAAGGCCAGCAGCACGATCAGCCCCAGCACCTGCAGGGCCGCGGCCCAGCCCAGCGCGACCAGCAGCGCTCCGGCAATCGGCGCCATCACGAACTGTCCGAATGAGCCACCCGCGTTGACGATGCCGCTGGCCATGCCGCGCTTGTCCGCGGGGAGCAGCCGCATCGTGGCGGCCATCAGCACGGCGGGCCCGGCCATGCCGGCACCGCCCGCGGCGAGCACGCCGATCGCAAAGATCAACCCTGCCGTGCTGGTCATGAACGGCGTGATGAAGGTGCCCAGCGCCACCAGCAGCACGCCCAGGAACAGCACCCGGCCGGCCCCCACCTTGTCGGCCATCGCGCCGGCGAACGGCTGCGTCAAGCCCCACCACAGCTGCCCGAACGCAAACGCCAGGCTGATGCTGCCCAGGCCCAGGCCGGTCGACGTGTTCAGCGAACTCAGGAACAGGCCCATCGTCTGGCGCGTTCCCATGGTCAGCGCAAAGGCGCCCGCGGCGGCGAGCAGAACCACCCAGACGGCCCAGCGCCTGGTGTTGGCGGCGAGCAGGCCGGCATCGGTGGTGTCATTCATGTTCTTCTCCAACAAGAAGAGGCGCCAGCAAAGCCAGCGAGTCATCGACCAGCGCATGCAAGGCCGCCACGCGCTCGGCGCCCAGCAGCTGGTTGATGCCCTCCTGCGCGACCCGCCAGCGGCGCTGCGCCTCGGTGCGCTTGTCGCGCCCGGCAGGCGTGATGGTGACGCTGCGGCTGCGGCCATCCGGCCCGGCTGCAAGCTCGACCCAACCGGCGGCGACCAGCGGTTTCAGGTTGCGTGTCAGCGTGGACGCATCCATGGTCATCGCCTGTGCCAAATCACCCGGGCGAGTAGGCCCCAGCCTGAGCACATGCGACAGCAACGAGTACTGCGTGGTCTTCAGGCCGGCCTTGGCCATCTCCAGGTCGTAGTGCTGGCCGACCCGGCGCACCATCTGGCGCAGCTTGAAGTTGGTGCAGCCCTGTGGCTGGGTGATGGCGCCGGACGGCACGGGCTTGACCTTGCTCATGCCCGGCATTGTATCTACAATGTTTGCATATGCAACTTTATCAGAGAGCCGACATGACTTCGGAAGAAACCCGTGCCCAGTGGAACCAGCAACTCGAAACCGTGCGCGCGCGAATGCTCGCCGGGGGCGGCAAGCCCGGCATGGCCAACCCGGCCATGGTGATGGGCAAGACCGGCCTGGAGATCATGCAGGCCATGCTGTCGGGCGAACTGCCCTACCCGCACATTGCCGAGACGCTGGACTTTGCGCTGGTCGAAGTTGACAGGGGCAGGTGCGTCTTCCAGGGCACGCCCCAGCTGAAACACTACAACCCGATGGGCGGTGTGCACGGCGGCTGGTACGCCACCTTGCTCGACTCGGCGCTGGGTTGCGCGGTGCACACCATGATGCCCGCGGGCCGCGCCTACACCACGGCCGAGCTGAGCCTGAACATCGTTCGCGCCGCCTCGGCGAAATCGGGCCCGCTGCGCGCCATCGGCACCGTCATCCACTGCGGCCGCCAACTGGCCACCGCCGAGGCGCGCATCGTCGGCCCCGACGGCAAGCTGTACGCGCACGGCACGACCACCTGCCTGGTGTTCGAAGCGGCGCCGCGCTGATGCCATTGACACGCGTCAGCCGAACGAACCCATCGGTCCCGGGTAGCTCACTTCCGCAAGCTTTCCGCTGTCGACGTCGTAGATGAACCCGCGCGCCGTCATCGCATCCGGGCCGGTGGTCGGAATCCAGGGGTGGTTCAGGATCGCGGACAGTCCGCGCCGCACGTCCCATTCCAGGCGCTCGCGGTTCTTCGCGTCGGGAGGCGCATCCAGCGGCTCGATCTGGCCACGGAAGGCGTGGAACGACGACGGCGTCGACGCGTGGTTCTTGCAGCTGGCAAATGTGCGGTGGGTTGCCTGGCTGAGCAACTTCTCGGCCGCCGGGTCGCCCTCGAGGCCGGCCTTGAGCAGGTCGTCGGTGAACGCGAGCATGCCGCAGCGAGTGTGGTGGATCAGGATGATCTCGTCGGTATTGAGCAGGTGGTGCGAAATGATCAGGCAGCGGATCGCATCGTCGGTCACCACGCCGCCGGCATTGCGGATGATGTGCGCCTCGCCGGTCTGCAGGCCGAGCAGGTCCTCCACGTCCAGACGCGCGTCCATGCAGGCGATGACCGCAACGCGCTTGGACGGCTGGATCGGCTGCTTGCCCGGGTGGACGGGCTTGTGCATCGCCCGCCCGCTGGCGTACTGTTGGTTGTTGTCAAGGTATTGATCGGTGTGCTTATTCGCCATGGCTCATCTCCTGGGGAACGTGGGGCCGGCAAAAAAACGGTTGCGGCGCGCCGGTCGTCGTTGGTGACGGCCAAGTGATGTTAGTCCTCGAGGGGCCTGAGAATGGTTCAAGCCTTGTGTGCTACGGTGCGGCGCCATGCAACACCAGAAGGCATTCACCATGCGAGTAAGTTCTGTTGCCAGCCTGGCCCTGGCTGCGTTGAGCATGCTGTGGCAACCGCAGGCCAGCGCCCAGGCGCCACGCTGCGAGGTCGATCAGAAGGTGGTGTTCGCCGGGCTCGACTGGGACTCGAACGCCTTTCACACCGCGGTGGCGCAGCGCATCGTGCGAGACGGTTTCGGCTGTGCGGTGGATGCCATTCCGGGCTCGACCATTCCGCTCATCAATGGCATGGCGCGCGGCGACATCCAGGTCATCATGGAGGTGTGGAAGGCCAACACACCGCCGAGTTGGACGCAGGGCGTGGCGGCGGGCAAGCTGGTCGAGGTGGGGGTGAACTTTGCCGATGCCACCCAAGGCTGGTTCGTGCCACGCTACCTGGTGGAGGGCGCTGACGCACCGGCCAAGGGCTTGAAGGCAGTGCGCGACCTGCCCAAGTTCAAAGCGCTGTTCAGCGACCCCGAAGAGAAGGCCAAAGGCCGCTTCCTGAATTGCCCGGCGGGCTGGCAATGCGAGTTGTTCAACAGCAAGAAGCTGGCCGCCTACGGGCTTGAAGCGGACTACACCAACTTTCGCCCTGGCACCGGCGCGGCGCTCGATGCAGCGATCGTCTCGGCCGTCAAACGCCAGCGTCCCGTGTTGTTCTACTACTGGGGCCCGACCTGGCTGCTCGGCCAGTTGGGCAAGGACCTGGTGATGCTGGAAGAACCGGCCTTCAATGAGGAGACCTGGAAAGCCCTGGCCGACGCCAAGGACCCCAAAGACGTGAAGACCGCCACCGCCTATCCGGTCGTGCAGGTGGTGGTGGGCGCCACCAAAGCCTTCGTCGAGAAGGCGCCCGCCATCCACGCCTTCCTGAAGAACTACCGCACCACCGGCCAGCTGGTGTCCGAGGCACTGGCCTTCATGCAGGAGACCAAGGGCACACCCGACGATGCGGCCCGGAACTTCCTGAAGACGCGCGAGGACGTGTGGGCCGCGTGGGTCACGCCGGCCGTGGCCGCGCGCGTCAAAGCAAAGCTCTAGGCAACGGTGGCCATGGCGCAAACGGGCACCCAGCAAGCCCTGAGCTCGTTCCCAGACTGGGGCGCACCGGTGCGCGATGCCACCAATGCGTTGGTCGAGCTGCTGGTGGTTCGCTTCGGCGATCGCTTCGAGGCTTTCTCGAACGCACTGCTGGGGTTGCTGGTGGCAATCGAGCAGGCGCTGCGCGGTGCGCCGCCGTGGCTCATCCTGCTGGCCACTGCGGCGCTCGCATTGGCCGCCAGCCGAAGCGTGCTGCTCGCGCTGGCCAGCGCGGCCGGCTTGTGGGTGGTCGGCGCCTTGGGGCAGTGGGAGCAGGCCATGCAGACCTTGGCGCTGGTGATGGTGTCGGTGGCACTGTGCCTGGGGCTGGGCCTGCCGCTGGGGGTGTGGAGCGCGCGCTCTGCGTGGGTGCGACGCATCGTGTTGCCGTTGATGGACCTGATGCAGACCATCCCGAGCTTCGTCTACCTCATTCCAGCCGCGATGTTGTTCGGCCTGGGCAAGGTGCCCGCCATCCTGGCCACAGTGATTTACGCGGCGCCGCCGTTGATTCGCTTGACCGACCTGGGGATTCGCGAGGTCGGCATCGACGCCATCGAAGCCGCCCGCGCGTTCGGCGCGACACGCTGGCAGTTGCTGACCCAGGTGCAGATCCCGCTGTCGCTGCCGTCCATCATGCAAGGCGTCAACCAGACCACGATGATGGCGCTGGCGATGGTGGTGGTGGCGTCGATGATCGGCGCGCGCGGCGTGGGCGAAACGGTGCTCGTCGGGCTGCAGCGCAACGACCCCGGCACCGGGCTGGTGGGCGGGCTGGTGATCGTGATCCTGGCCATCGTGCTCGACCGCATGCTGCAGTCGTACGGCCGGCGTTTGCAGACGCATCGCGATGCGCAGACTTGACGCCTGATGTTGGACGCATGGCGCTGATTGAGCTGAAAGGTCTGACGACCGTCTTCGGCCCGCGGCCGTCACAGGCGTTGGCACAGGTGCGCGCCGGCATGGACAAGGCCACGCTGCTGGCACAGGCTGGCCACAGCCTGGCGCTGCAAGACGTCGACCTCGCTATCGAAGCCGGCGAGATCTTCGTGATCATGGGCTTGTCGGGCTCGGGCAAGTCGACCCTGGTGCGCCACATCAACCGGCTCGTCGACCCGACGGCCGGGCAGGTGCTGATCGACGGGCAGGATGTGACGGCACTCAGCATGGCCAAGCTCATCGAACTGCGCCGCCGGCGCCTGGCGATGGTGTTCCAGCGCTTCGGCCTGCTGGCGCATCGCAACGTTCTGGACAACGTCGCCCTCGGGCTGGAGATGCGTGGCGTGTCCGTCGCCACGCGGCGGGTCGAGGCCACACGCTGGATCACGCGGGTCGGGCTGGCCGGGTCGCAAGCGCTGTACCCGTCGCAGTTGTCGGGTGGCATGCAGCAGCGCGTCGGTCTTGCAAGGGCCTTGTGCGCCGACACCGACATCATCCTGATGGACGAAGCTTTCTCTGCCCTCGACCCGTTGATTCGCTCGCAGCTGCAAGGCGACCTGCTCGACTTGCAGGCCCACTACAACAAGACCATCGTGTTCATCACCCACGACCTGGACGAGGGCTTGCGCATCGGCAGCCGGGTCGCAATTCTGAACGAGGGGCGGGTGGTGCAAGTCGGCGTGCCATCGCAGGTGCTGATGCGCCCGGCGGACGCGTATGTGGCGTCGTTCGTCGGCGATGTCAATCGGGCGCGGGCCTGGCGCATCGCCAACGCGGTTGTGCCCTGGCCCGCGGGGCTGCCCTGGCCGCCGTTGGCCGAGGCAGTCGACGAGAACGCGACGCTTGAGCAAGTGCTGGCCCGGTTGATCGCGCGCAAAACGCCGCTGGCAGTGCGACGTGGCGACGTGGTCGTCGGCCAGGTGGACATGGAAACCGTGCGGGCGCTGCTCGCCCCGCCCGTTTGATTCCATCCAGAATGCCCAGCATGGAAAAGCCATTCTCCCCGGCCTGCGAACGCAACCGCGAGCCCATCCTCGCCGTGCTGCGCGAACGCTTTGCCGACCGGCGGCATGTGCTCGAAATCGGCAGCGGCACGGGGCAGCACGCGGTGCACTTTGCCGCCGCCCTGCCGCATCTGGTGTGGCAGACGTCCGACGTGGCGGCCAACCTGCCCGGCATCCGGCAATGGCTTGCCGAGGCCGCCCTGCCCAACACGCCGGCACCGCTGCGGATCGACGTGAACCATGCGCTCCCGGCCGGCCGCTTCGACGCGGTGTTCAGCGCCAACACGCTGCACATCATGGGCTGGCCCGAGGTGCAGCGCTTCTTCGCGGCGCTGCCGTTTGTGATGGGCCCCGCCGCGCTGCTCACGGTGTACGGGCCGTTCAACCTGAACGGCAAATTCAGCAGCGCCAGCAACGCCCAGTTCGACGCTCAGTTGCGTCAAGACCATCCGCAACGCGGGATTCGCGATTTCGAAGCCGTCGACGCATTGGCCAACGCGGCAGGACTCACGCTGCGAGAAGACCGCGCGATGCCGGCCAACAACCGCTGCATCACGTGGCTGCGCGGCGGACAGAATAGCGAAGCGCCCGTGTCCGGATCGGCACGGGCGCTTTGAGCCGACTGACTTGATCGCCTCTATTTGATCGCGATGGGGTTGATGATCGCCTGCACCGCGCCGGTGATGCGCGACGGTCCGAGCGTGAACATGAACTCCCAGGCCTTGTCTTTCACCATCTCGGCCGTCTCCATGTTCTCAAGGATGTAGATGCCGTTCTGCGCCAGCAGGATCTGGTGGATCTCGAACAGCCCCACGTCTTTCTCGAACGGAATCACTTCCAGGCCCCAGGTGTCGGCGCCGACGGCCGCCACGTTCAGCGACGCAAGGTAGCTCGCGCCGTCCTTGCCCAGGCCCGGCTCGGCCGCGCCGTAGCGCTTGTTGTCTTTGCCGATCAGCTTGGTCCAGCCGGTGTGGAACAGCACCACGTCGCCCTTCTCGATGCTCTTGACGCCCTGGCGCTTCATGGCCGCCTCGATGTCGGCCTTGTTGAACGCGGTGCCTTCCTTGACGATCTCTTGCCCCAGCAGACCGGCCATGTCGAGCAGGATGCCGCGGGTGGCGAAGGGCGGGAATTTTTCGATGCCGAGTTTCGTCAGCCCACCGGCATTGGCGAAGTCCTTCGACTCGTTGCAGTTGTAGTAGGTGCTGTCGATGCCCAGATGGCCCAACCCGTCGAGCTGCGAGCCGATGCCCACCCAGCCGGCGATGATGTCGTCGTTGTAGGTCGTCTTGGTGGGGCCGAGAGTGACACCGCCTTGCTGGCCGGGCTGGACAATCGTGATCGCGAACGAGCGCGGCGGGTAGGCCGGGGTGTCCTTGTTGGTTTCGATGCCCAGCGCGTAGCTCTTGCCCTTGGTGATGGTCTTGACCGCCTGCAGCACCTTCTCGGGGGTGGCGTAGTTGGCGTTGCCGACCTGGTCGTCCTTGCCGTGTTTGGACGGGAAGCATTTTTGCTGTTGGGCCGCCGCGCCACTGGCGGCAAAAGTCAACGTCAGCAGCGTGGCAATTGCGGGCAGGGCGCGGCTGGCGCGTCGCGTAAAACCTTGGGACATGGAATCGTCTCCTGTTGTGGATTACCGGCCACTGCGACGCGCAAGAGCGCGTGCCGGCACGGCCTTCAAAGCATGCGCAGGCATCGCGGCGGCGAGAACCCCGGAGTTACCCGCGGGCTTGACAAACCCGCCCGCTCCAGGTCAGCGCAGCCCATCCCACAGCAATTTCACGCCGGTGAAGAACATGCCGGTGTAGGCCAGCTTGTAAAACACGTCGGGCCGGACGTAGGGCGTGAGCTTCACGCCCAGCCACACGCCCAGCGGTGCCAGCGGCACCAGCGCCAGCGCGGTGGCCATGTTGCGCCAGTCGATCAGGCCCAGCCACGCATACGGCACCCACTTGGACAGGTTGATGGCGGCGAAGAAGGTCGCCATCGTCGCGCTGAAGACCACCGGCGCCAGGCGCAACGGCAGCACATAGGCGCTGATGGGCGGGCTGCCGGCATGCGCCACGAAGCTGGTGAAGCCCGACGCCATGGCCAGACAGAAGCCCAGCCAGCGTGGCGACGGCGCAGCGTCCGCGTGCGGCGGAAACAACAGCCGCTGCGCCAGGAACAGCAAGGTCAGCGCACCCACCACCACGGCCACCGTGCTGGACGACATCACGCCGAACAACAGCGTGCCCAGCACGGTGCCCAGCAGCCCGGCCGGCAACAGCAGCCGGATCAGCGCCTTGTCGCGCTGCATGAACAGCAGCTTCAGGCCCATCGCGTCCATGATCAACAGCAGCGGCAGCATGATCGCCGCCGCCTGCGGCACCGGGATGCCCAGCGCCATCAACGGCGTGGCCATCGCACCGAAGCCGGAGGCGAGCCCGCTTTTGGCCAGCCCCATCAGCAACACCGCCGGCACGGCGGCAGCGTAGAACCAGGGGTCGCTGATGAGGGGCAGATTCAAATCAGCGTGCAGGCTTCTTCGAAGCTCAGGCGCGGGCTGCGGCCGAACAGCTTGCTGGGGTCGCCATGGCCGAGGTTGCACACGAAGTTGGCCTTGACCGAGGTGCCGGCGAAGAACTCCGCGTCGACCTTGGCATTGTCGAAGCCGCTCATCGGGCCGCAGTCCAGCCCGAGCGCACGCGCGGCGATGATGAAATACGCTCCCTGCAGGCTGGAGTTGCGCATGGCCGTGGTTGCAATGAACTCGGGCTTGCCCGCGAACCAGGGCTTGGCGTCGGCATGCGGAAACAGTTGCGGCAGCTTCTCAAAGAACTCCAGGTCCATGCCGATGATGGCGGTGACCGGGGCTTGCCGGGTCTTCTCGACGTTGCCCGCGGCCATGCAACCCAGCAGCCGCTCTTTCGCCGTCGGCGTGCTGACGAACAGAATACGCGCCGGGCTGCAGTTGGCCGAGGTCGGGCCCCATTTCATCAGGTCGTAGAGTTGGCGCAAGGTCGCTTCAGGCACGGCCTGCGCACTGAAGCCGTTGTGGGTGCGGGCGTTGTCGAAAATCTGTTCGGTGGTGATGTTCATGAGGGTCCGTGGGTGAATGAAAGCAAGGCGATCGAAGGAATCGCCAGCAACGACAATTGTCGGATGTTCACCCCCTCTCAGAACGACGTGAGGCTTTTCTTCTGCGATGCGTACCGCAAGCAGTTCGAAGGCTCGCCCCTGACGCCCATGGAAGCGGTGGCCGCCGACTGGATTGCAGAACACCCTGAATACCAGGCCGACCTGTCCGACCCCGATGCCGCGCTCGCCGCTGTCTACGACGTCGATGCCGGCCGCACCAACCCGTTCCTGCACCTGTCGATGCACCTGTCGATTACCGAACAGGTGAGCATCGATCAGCCCAGCGGCATCAAGCAGGCGTTCGAGTTGCTGGCGTCGCGCCTGGGCTCGGCGCACGAAGCGCAGCACGAGGTGATGGAGTGCCTGGGCGAGATGATCTGGCAGTCGCAGCGCAGTGGCTTGCCGCCGGACGGGGAGCGCTACATCGAGTGTGTGCGCAGGCGGGCGACGCGCTGAGGTTCGCGCAGGTTGCTGCATCGCTGGGCCTGTCTTGAGCCTGTCAGGATTTTTGCCTGGTCATCATCGACCAGGGTCCCACTTGACCCATCCGCAACAACGGAGAAGCTCGTTCGTGTTCAAGCTCACTCCTGCGCCGCCCTCCGCAACGTCTCCACCACCGGCCTGCGCAGCACCTCACGCAGGCCCCACCAGCCTGCTGCCAGCGCCAGCAAGGCCCCGGTCACCCCGCCGGCCAGCGGCACCCAGGGCGAGGCGTTCCAGCTGAACTCGAACACATAGCGCGCCAGCGCCCAGCCCACGGCCACCGCGGCCAGCGAGGCCAGTACGCCGGCCAGCGCGCCGACGCCCAACAACTCGGCGCGTTGCACCTGCGCCAGCAACTTGCCGCTGGCGCCCAACGCACGCATCACCGCGAACTCGCGCGCGCGCGCCTCGCGCGTGGCCGTGACGGCGGCGAACAGCACCACCAGCCCGGCTGCGAGCGTGAAGCCGAACAGGAACTCCACCGCACGAATCACCTGGTCCAGCACGCGCTGGATCTGCGCGATCGAGATCGACACGTCGATGTTGGTGATGTTGGGGAATTCGCGGCTCAGCGCATTGTCGAAACCGGCCTGCGGCGGGGCGCGAAACGCGGCGATGTAGGTCAGCGGCACATCCGCCATCTTCGCGGCCGGGAACATCACGAAGAAGTTGACCCGCATCGAGCTCCAATCCACCTTGCGCAGGCTGGTGATGCGGCCCTCGACGCTGGTGCCACCCATGTCGAAGCGCAGCGTGTCGCCGAGCTTCAGGCCGAGCGTCTGGGCCAGGCCCTCTTCCACGCTCAGCGCACCCTGCTCGTCCACTTTCCATGCACCACCGACGAGGGTGTTGTGCGGCGGCAGCGCAGCGGCGTGGCTGAGGTTGAACTCGCGGTCCACCAGCCGCTTGGCGCGCTCCTCCAGCATGTCTTCGGGCTTCACGTTGTTGCCGTTGATCGCCACCAGCCGGCCGCGGATCATCGGGAACCAGTCGAACTGCGTGACACCCGCTTCGCTGAGCCTTTGCCTGAACGCGTCGCCTTGGTCCGGCTGCACGTTGATGATGAAGCGGTTTGGCGCGTCGGGCGGCGTGGCCTGGCGCCAGCTGCTGATCAGGTCGGTGCGCAGCAACACCAGCAGCACCAGGGCCAGCAGGCCCACGCTCAAGGCCGACACCTGCAGCACCGCAAAGGCCGGCCGCGCGGCGATCTGGCGCGTGGCCAGCACCAGCCAGCGCGGCGCATTCGACTCGGGCACCGCGCGGCGCAACAGCAGCACGGCCAGCCACGACAACAACGCAAACAGCGCCGCGGCGGCCGCAAAACCGCCGACCGCGATGAGCCCGAGCTTGATGTCGCTGGCCACTGCCAACAGCAGGCCCACGAAGCCCAGCGCGCCGGCGCCAAGCACCGCGATGGAGGCGGGCTTGAGCGCGCCGACGTCTCGCCGGATCACGCGCAGCGGTGGCACGCTTGCCAGCTGCAACACCGGTGGCAGGCCGAAGCCCATCAGCAAGGTGAAGCCCACACCCACGCCGAACAACGCCGGCCAGGCGGTGGCCGCGGGCAGTTGCGCCGCTACCAGCCCCGCCAGCAGCCACACGAAGACGTAGTGCACCGCAAAGCCCAGCGCCACGCCGGCCAGGCTGGCCGCCAAGCCAACGGCCGCAAACTCCACCAGGTACTGCAAGGCAATGCTGCGCTGCGAAGAACCCAGCACGCGCAGCATCGCGCAGTCGTCCAGATGGCGGCTGGCAAAGTCTCGCGACGCGATGCCCACTGCCACCGCCGCCAGCAGCGCCGCCAGCAAGGCCACCAGGTTCAAAAATTTTTCAGCGCGGTCCAGCGTCTGGCGCATCTCCGGCCGGCCATTGGCGAGCGACTCGATGCTCATGCCGCGCAGCGATTCGCGCTTGACCTGCGCCTGGGCCCATTCGACGAACTGGCGCACCGGCACGTCGCTGCCGCCTTTGGCCGCCACCGCGAGCCGGTAGGTCACGCGGCTCGCCGGCTGGATCAAGCCGGTGGTGGGCAGGTCGGCCTCGTTGAGCATCACGCGTGGCGCGAAGCTCGCAAAACCCGCGCCACGGTCGGGCTCGATGACGATGATCCTGGCGATGCGCAGGCTGGCGTCGCCAAGCAGCAGCGCATCACCCACTTGCAAGTTCAGCGCCGTCAGCAAGGCCGGGTCGACCCAGACGCTGCCCGGATCCGGCGCGCCGGCTGTTCTGAGCTCGGCCGTGCCGGCGCCGCTGTTCAGGCTCAACTGGCCGCGCAGCGGGTAGGTTTCGCTCACCCCCTTGACAGCGACCAGCCGGGTCGCACCGCCCTTGTCGTCCGGCGCGCGGCCCATGCTGGGAAAGCCGGTGGTGTTGGCGGTCAGCAACCCGAGTTCGCGCGCCTTGGCGGTGAACGCGGCGGGGGTGGGTTGGTCGCTGGCAACGATGGCGTCGCCGCCCAGCATCTGCTTGGCATCGCGCGCCAGGCCGGTGTTGATGCGGTCGGCGAAGAAACCGACTGCCGTGAGCGCGGCCACGGCCAGCATCACCGCCACCACCAGCAGGCGCAATTCACCAGCGCGAAAGTCACGCGCCATCTGGCGCCAGGCCATGCGCCAGACAGACGGTTTGAACGGGGACGGTTTGAGAGCGGGCTGCGCAGCGGTGTTCATGCGCCGAACTTACACGAGTTGCGCCGGGTGTGGCCGGCCCGGGGACATGCGGCGCGCCGCCAACACGCCGGCGCCGAACACCCGCTCAGGGCTTGGGCACGCTGCCCATTACGCCCTGCACAAACCAGTTCATCGCCGCAATCGCGCCATCGTCGAGCGCGCCGCTGGCCAGCCGGAGCTTGCCCTCGTTGTCGGTCAACGGGGCTGCAAACGGCTTCAGGCTGCCGCCCACGATGGCCTTGCGGCGCGCCTCGACCAGCACCCGCACCTCCGGCGGCACCCGCGGGTGCAGGGCGCTCAAGTGCACCAGATCGTCCTTCATGCCACCCCACACCGGCGTGGGCTTCCAATGCTTGAGCAACACGGCCTGCGCCACGTTGGTGTAGTAGCTGCCCCAGTGGTGGGTCACAGCCGCCAGTTGGGCGTCGGGCGCAACGCTCTGCATGTCGCT
>JANNDW010000212.1:0-13644 GCA_031378125.1 Methylibium sp.
CCGCACAACGCACTTGCAAGCATTTGTTCGGTGACGAGAGCATCTCAGGAACCCCCTGAATCAGGGGTAAATGAAGCCCGGAAAAGTGACCGATTCGACGTGCTTATTCCGCGCTCAAGTCACTCCATTTTTCCGCTCGGCAACGCGCGGAAAAACTTGAGGATCATTTGCGTGAATCATTTGGGACCAGCCCGCGCAATCCATTTGAGGCGGCCCGCAAGCCGCGCCCCGCATTGCTTTCAGGACTTGTCGCGCAAACGCTGGGCCGCATCTTTTGCGGCGTCGCCTTGCGGAATGTCACGCCCGCTGTCGCGCCACTGCACCGCGCTGTGAAAGCCCTCGCGCGCGGCGAGCTCCTTGAACCACACGCCTTCCGGGCTGTGGCGGGTGATGCCGTCGAACAGCGTGGCCAGCATCTGGGTCTGGTGCAGGCCCATGCTCTCGTAGGCCTGGTTGATCGTCAGCTTTTGCATCATCAACTGGTTGCGCGGCACGCCACTCATGCGGTCGGCGAGTTGCGCCACCGCGTTGTTCAATTCAGCCATGGGCACGGCATACGTCGCGAGGCCCCACGCCAGCGCGGTGCGGCCGTCAATCAGGTCGCCGGTGAGCAGCATCCGCTTGGCGCGCTCGGCGCCCACGCGGTAGACCCACATCGCGGTGGTGGGGCAGCCCCACACGCGCGCCGGCGGGTAGCCGATGCGCGCGTCTTCGTCCATCACGATGAAGTCGCAGCACAACGCGATGTCGCTGCCGCCGGCCAGCGCTACCTTGTGAACCCGGGCGATGGTGGGTTTGGTGGACCGCCACAGGCTCATGAAGTCGTCGGTGCAGCGCTTCATGAAGCGGTAGTCGCTCATCGGGTCCCAGGGCATGCGCTCCTGGTAACCGGGGTTGGCACCGGGCTGCTCGGCAAAGTCCTTCAAGTCGTAGCCGGAGCAAAACGCGTCGCCGGCACCGTCGAGCACGATGACGTGGATGGCGTCATCGTCGTTGGCGCGCTCCACCGCCTGCCGCAGCGCGGCCGGGGTGCCGGCGGCGATGGCGTTGTAGCGGGCCGGCCGGTTCAGCGTGATGCGGGCGATGCGCGGGTTGCGCGGGTCGGTGCGGTAGAGCAATTCGGCGCTTGCATGCATGTCGACTCCTTGGGTGTTGCGGTGAAGATGTCCCGGTTCCAGAACAGCTGCCATCATGGCGAACCGATTGGACTGGAAACCACCATGAGCTCGCAACTCTTCGTCCTCACCGGCGCGTCACGTGGCCTGGGAAGCGCGATGGCCGACCAACTCACACAGCCCGGCCACCGGCTGTTGTGCCTGTCGCGCAAGACCAACCACGGGCTGGCCGGCAAGGCGCGGAAGCTGGGTGTGAGCTGCGAACAATGGCCGGCCGACCTGGCCCAGCCGGTGGAGGCCGCGGCGCGGCTGCGGGCCTGGTTGCGGCAACTGGCACCTGCCGAGTTCGAGGCGGCCACCCTGATCAACAACGCCGGTGTGATCACCCGCGTGGGGCCGATGGACGAGTGCGGCGACGCGGAGCTTTCCGCCGCGCTGCGCGTGGGCCTGGAAGCGCCGATGCTGCTGACCGCGGCCTTCCTGCGCGCCACCCGCGCGTGGCCGGCGCGCCGCTGCGTGCTGAATATCTCATCGGGCCTGGGGCGGCGGGCGATGGCGGGTAGCGCGGCCTACTGCGCGGCCAAGGCCGGCATGGATCATTTTTCGCGCGCGGTGGCGCTGGACGAGGCGCAGCGCACGAACGGCAGGGGCGCCCGCATCGTGTCGCTCGCGCCGGGCGTGATCGACACCGACATGCAGGTCCAATTGCGCGGCGCCGACCCGGCCGGTTTTCCCGAACAGGGCAACTTCATCAAGCTGAAGGAAAACGGCCAGCTCAGCTCGGCACAGGATGCGGCCGCACGGGTTCTGGCCTATTTGAGGCGGCCGGATTTCGGCGCCAACCCGGTGGCCGATGTTCGTGACGCGTGAGCGGCCGGCGTTTGGCACACAGCGAGCCCGTCGTCTGGCGTCTGGCGCTGTTCCGGCTGGCCCATTCGGGTATCGACGGGTGGTGTGGGTGGGGCGATGAAGGCAGTATCGGCAGCCGCGTCGCGTTGTGCCGGCAGGTCGCGACGCGATGCGGTGAGCAGGGTTTGAGTTGCCGCCCGGCAGCGGCCCACCGGAGACAGCATCGATGAACAGATTCGCGGCCCTTGCCTTGAGCGTGCTGCTGGCGGCCTGCGGCGGCAGGCCGATCAACCCGCAGGCAACAGCGCCTCCCGCGGCGGGCGCTGCCGCAACGGCGGCAAGCGCCTCCGCCCCCAGCGGCGGTGCGGCGTCTGCGGTAGAGGCGCTGGCGCCAAATGCCAACCTGGTGGTGCAGGGCATTCCCCCGATTCCGATGAGCCTGGTGCGCCAGGCCGCCAAGTACACCGACTTCCGCGGCCACAGCTTCGTCGACTGGCACCCGACCAAACGCGAGATGCTGGTCTCGCACCGCCCGGCCGGCGGCAGCACGGTGCAGCTGTTTCTGATCCCCAGCCCGATGGCGGCGCCGGAGCCGCTGACGGACTTTGCCGACCCGGTGCGATCGGCGAGCTTCGAGCCGCGCCGGGGCGACTACCTGGTGTTCGAGCGCGGCAGCGGCGGCAACGAGGCCTACCAGCTCTATCGGCTCGACCTCGCATCCAAGAAGGTGACCCCGCTGACCGACCCCGACCAGCGCCACGAGATGCAGGGCTGGTTGCACAAGAGCAGCCAGATGCTGGTGATGTCGGTGCCGCTGGACAAAACCGCGGCGGGCGGCATCCGCGCCAGCATCTCGCAAACGCTGAGGCTGATCGACCCGAGCCGGCCCAAAGCCGCGCGCACGCTGGCGATTCTTCCGGGCGGCGGGTGGTTTGCCGGCGGCGTGTCCTGGGACGACAGCCAGGTGGCGCTGACGCGCTACCTCTCGGCCAATGAATCGCAACTGTGGCTGCTGAACCTGGCCACCGGCAAGAACCGGCAAGTGCTGCCGGCCCTGGGCAGCACCACCCGCGCGACGCATTTTGCCGGTGAGTTCAAGCGCGACAACTCCGGCCTGTATGTCTACAGCGACCGCGACGGCGAGTTTCGCGAGCTGATGCTGTACCGCTTTTCAACCGGCCTGCTGACGCCGCTGACGCGCCAGATTCCGTGGGACATGAGCGGCGGCACCGTCACCGAAGACGGCCGCTACTTTGCCGCACAAGCCAATGTGGACGGGCGCGACGAGTTGCGCCTGTTCGACGCGCGCAGCTTCAAGGAGCTGGCGCTGCCGCGGCTGGCGGCTGGAAGTGTGGGCGGCTCGCGCTTTCATCGCTCGCTGCCCGACCTGGCGCTTTCGATCAACAGCGCGCAAGCGCCGAGCCAGGTCTTTTCGCTCGACCCGGCGAAAGGCACGGTCGAACAATGGACCCGCGGCCATGCGCCGCCTGGCGTGGAAGTGGGCGGCTTCAACGATCCGCAGATCGTGCGCTGGAGGAGCTTCGACGGGCGCATTATCTCGGGCCTGATGACGCTGCCGCCGGCGCGCTTTCAGGGCAAGCGGCCAGTGCTGGTCCAGATCCACGGCGGGCCGGAGTCGCAGGCCAAGATGGGTTTCATGGGCCGCTCCAACCACTTCATCGACGAGCTGGGCGTGGCCGTCATCGAGCCCAACGTGCGCGGCTCGTCGGGCTACGGCAAAACATTCCTGACCTTGGACAACGGACGCAAGCGCGAAGACTCGGTCAAAGACATCGGCGCGCTGCTGGACTGGATCGCCACGCAGCCGCGGCTGGATGCGTCGCGCGTGGTGGTCAGCGGCGGCAGCTACGGCGGCTACATGAGCCTGGCGGTGGCCGCCACCTATGCCGACAGGATTGCCGGTGCCATTGACGTGGTGGGCATCTCCAGCTTCGTGACTTTTCTGAACAACACCGAGAGCTATCGGCGCGACCTGCGCCGGGTGGAGTACGGCGACGAGCGCGACCCGGCCATGCGCCAGTTCCTGGACAAGATCTCGCCGCTCGGCAACGCCGGCAAGATCAGCAAGCCGCTGTTCGTCGTGCAAGGCAAGAACGACCCGCGTGTGCCCTACACCGAGGCCGAGCAGATGGTGGCCAAGGCGCGCGCGAACCAGACCCCGGTGTGGTACCTGCGCGCCGAAAACGAAGGCCACGGATTCGCGCGCAAGGAGAACGCGGACTTCCAGTTCTACGCAACGGTGATGTTCTTGCAGGCAACGGTGTTGAAGTAGCCGCGCTCGCTGCCGCGCCGTCACGCCGGCACCGGCCGCGCACTGCGCCGGTAGCTCAGCAAGCGGCCCTTGTAGGCCCCGCCGCCGGGCAGCGCAAGCACCTTCAACTCGCTGCGCTCGAAGCCGAGCGCGTCCATGCGCCGGTTGAAGGCAGCGCGGTTGCCGCGGTCGGGGTCGGCGATCAGCACCTCCATCGCAGCGCGGGAGTGCCGCTCGATGAAACGCGCCAAGGCGTCGGGCTGCTGGCGCTCGTACAGCACGTCGCTGCCGATGATCAGATCAAAGCGGCCCAGCATGTCGTCGGCGCCGGCCCCGCCCTTGCCTGCACTGCCGCCCCCGGCGTTGCCCCAGTCTGCGGCGGCGTAGCGCAGCGGCGCCAGGCCGTTGCGTTGCAGGTTGTCGAGCAGGAAGGCTTCGGCCAGCGGATGTTTGTCGCTGGCCGTGATGTCGCCCTGCCGGCGCTGCACCACCAGGCTGGCCAGCGCCAGGCCGCAACCCACTTCGAGCACCCGTTTGGTCCCCAGCTCGAAGCGCAACATCGCGTCGGCCAGCACCTGCGACGAAGGCCAGACCATGCCGAACAAGGGCCAGTCCGTTGACGAGATGCCGGCACGCTCAGCGACGCCCAGGGGATCGCTGAATTGCTGCCGGTCGAGCAGCGAACGGATCTGCATGTCCAGCCCGCCGACCGCGATGGTTTGGATCTTGACGAGGTAGCCCGGCATCAGGGCGCATTCAGTTTGTGCGTGTCCTCAGGCATGCGATTGGATGGCCCATGCGCATCAAGCCGGCCCCGCCGTCGCCGGCCCTTGAAAGCCGGCCGCCCGAAAGGTCAGCACCAGCGTGTCGCGATGCCCGCCCGTTTGCACAGGCTGGATCGGCGTGCTCTCGTGGATCACGCGGGCATCGTCGAGCATCAACAGCGTCCAGGGTTCGGTCATCGTGAAGCGCATGCCGCTCGGCCCGGCCGCTTCGAAGACACGCGTCTCGCCGCCTTTCACGCCCGCGCGATCGACCAGCACAACGGCGACGAAGTCGACGCCGTCGCGGTGCGCGCCCTCGGGCGTGGGGCGGCCGATGCCGTCGGTGGTGTCGATGCGGAACTGGTGCGCCTCCACGTGCCAGGGCCGGGCGCCGCGGACGCCGGAGCACAGCGCACTGAGCCCGCGCAGCAGTTGCGACCATACCGGCGCGCCCGCCACGTTGGGCGCGATGGGCTCGAACCAGCGCTCCAGCCCGCCGTGCAGCGCGTTGTATTCGATCGGCTGCCAGTGGGCGCGGTGCGGCACCGGCTCCACCCGGTCGCCGTCGACCACGAAGCAGGAATGGCGACGGCGGCGGTAACGCCCGCCGTCGCGCAGGTAGGCGTCGGCGGGCAGGTCATTCCACGACGGGTTCAAGGCCATCAGCTCGTGAAGGGATGCACCCACCCGTTCGCACAGGCCGGCCGCGCTGCACACGGCATGGCCAGGGTCGCGCAGGGCCGTTGTCAATTGGGCGGGGGTGGTCAGGGGCGGGGCGAGGGTCATGGCCTGAGCGGGTGCTTGAAGAGAATGGCGTTGCCCGGAAAGCGGGACCGAAGGCCATGATTGTGCAGCCTGCTCGCGCGCTGGCTCGGCGCAAAGGCTCGACCCAAAGACTCGGCCCAACGAGATGGCCGGCGGCCGCCGGCAGTGACGCAAACGGCAGGCGTATGCTGCGCTCACTTGAACTCTCGGAGACAGGCCATGACCGTCTGCCCCATCGCCATCGTCGTTGGCTGCAAGAAGTGCCCCGTGTTTTCCGTCTGCCCGGTCAAAAGCACGCTGGGCGACTACAAGAAGGATGAGCCGGCCGCGCCCGCTGCGAGCGGCGCTGCCAAGAAGCCGCCGGCCGGCAAGGGCCGCTGACCCGGGTACGCTGGCACAGAGTTATCGAAACACGAAAGCGCGTCTTCGCGCCGATGGCGGCGTGCTAGACGTAGCGCTGCCGCGCCAGCGCAGCGCCCTGCGCCAGCGCCTCCAGCTTCTTGACCGCCACCTCGCGGCTCATTGGCGCCAGGCCGCAGTTGGTGCACGGAAAGAGGCGCTCCTTGGGCACGAACTGCAACGCGCGGCCGATGGTGTCGGCCACCTGTTCGGGCGTCTCGACCACATCGGAGGCGACGTCGATCACACCGACCATCACGTCCTTGCCTTGCAGCAGCGCCATCAGATCGGGCGGCACCTGCGAGTGGTAGCACTCCAGCGACACTTGGCCGATGCTGCTCCTGGCAAGCGCCGGAAACACCTGTTCGTACTGGCGCCATTCAGCCCCAAGCGACCGCTTCCAAGCGTCGTTCGCCTTGATGCCGTAGCCGTAGCAGATGTGCACGGCCGTCGTGCACCTCAGCCCTTGCGCGGCGCGTTCGAGCGCGGCCACCCCCCAATCGGCCGCGTCTTTCATGTAGACGTTGAAGGCCGGTTCGTCGAACTGGATGATGTCCACGCCATCGGCCTGCAAGGCCAGCGCTTCCTGGTTCAGCAGCTCGGCGAAGGCGAACGCCAGTTTCACCTTGTCGCCGTAGAAACGGTCGGCCACGGTGTCGACGATCGTCATCGGGCCGGGCAACGTGAACTTGAGCTTCTTGCGGGTGTGGGCCCGCGCGAGCTGCGCTTCCGCGGCATGCACGCGGCCCTTCAGGCGCAGCGCGGCCACCACCTGCGGCACCTGCGCGTCGTAGCGGTTGTTGCGAATGCCCATCGTCACCTTGTGCTCGAAGTCGATGCCGTCGACCTGCTCCACAAAGCCGTGCACGAAGTGCTGGCGCGACTGTTCGCCGTCGCCGACGATGTCCAGGCCGGCGTCTTCCTGCGCCTTGATCCACAGCAGCGTGGCGTCGGCCTTGGCCGCCGCGAGCTCGGGCCCGCTGGCCTTCCATTGCGGCCAGAGTTTTTGTGTTTCGGCCAGCCAGGCGGGTTTGGGTAGGCTGCCGGCAATCGAGGTTTCAAACATGGTTCTCTTGCTGTGCGACGGTGGACGCAAATCGAGGGCTGGAGCGGACGGAATCAAATCAACGGCGCCGGCCGCGTGGGAGCGTGCATGCGAATGCGGGCCCCTTGCATACTGACGATCTGGCCCGCATGGACCTTGCAAGCCTTGCGCAACTCGACTTCACCGTCGACCCGCACCTGCCCTTCCGAAATCAGCAGCTTTGCGGCGCCACCGCTGGGTGCCAGGCCGGTGGCCTTGAGCAAGTCATCGAGCGGGATGAAGTCGGTGCGGAGTTCGAAGTCGATGGTTTGCACGGTGCGCGAATCACAGGAGCGAAGGCGTTGATTTTGGCGCAGTTCAGCGCCCACGTCATGTGCTTGGCGCCGCGGTGCTTGGCGCCGCGGCGGCGGCAGCCGCACTCAGAGAGAACTCCTCGGCCAGCAAGGTGTAGGAGCGCCTTCGCACCAGCGGATCATGGGCCCAGGTGTTGACCACCAGTTCGGTCAAGCCGAAGTCGGCCGCCAGCGCGCGCAGTTTCACGCCGACCTGCGCGGCGGTGCCGACGAAGGCGCGCTCGCGCATGGCCCGCAGCGTGGGCGCATCGGTGGGTGCAAAGCCAAGCGCTGCCACCACGTCGGGCGCCTGCAGCGGGCCGAAGACACCGCGGTTGCGGTCCACACGCCAGCGCTCGCGGCTCATCGCGTGGTGCAGGGCCTGCGCCTCGGTGTCGGCCGCCAGCGCCCAGACGCACAGCGTGGACTGCGGAGCCGGGAAGCGCGGGCTCGGCTTGAACAGGCGCTGGTACAAGTCCATCGCCTGCTCCGCCCCCTGGCCGTCGGTGAAAAAGTACGCAAAGGCATACGGCAAGCCGAAATGCGCGGCGAGTTGCGCGCCGTAGTCCGAGCTGCCCAGGATCCACATTTCCGGCGCGGTGGGGCCTTGCGGATGGGCGTGGATGCCCTGGTGTGCTTGGCCCTCGCGCGCGCCGACCCAGGCCTGCAGGTCGCGCACCTGCGCGGGGAAGTTCTCCGCCGAACCGGAGGCATTCGGGTTCAACGCTTGCGCGGTGCGCATGTCGCCGCCGGGCGCACGGCCGAGCCCAAGGTCGATGCGGCCCGGCGCCAAAGCCTCCAGCACGCGGAACTGCTCGGCCACTTTCAGCGCGCTGTAGTGCGGCAGCATCACGCCCGCGCTGCCGATGCGGATGCGCGATGTGGTGGCGGCAATGGCGGCCATCAGCACCTCGGGCGCGGTGCCGACGATGGCCGGCAGGTTGTGGTGCTCGCTGACCCAGAAGCGGTGGTAGCCCAGCGCTTCGCAATGGCGGGCCAGCGCCAGGGTTTCGCGAATAGCTTCCGCTTCGCTGCGGCCGGTGACGGCGGCGGACTGGTCGAGCACCGAAAGTCTCATGCGTTGTGTATCTCGCCGTCGCGTTCGACGCTCTCGGCCATCAAAGGAGGAAGTCGAGATGCTAGCGGGAACGACCGCCCACTTGCGGGAACGACACCCCGCCTTGCGCGGACGGCACCGCGGCCATCGAACTGTCTGAATTTGTAAGCACGATGGAAATGTGCATTTTTCACATTTATACTCCGTCCATGGCTGAATCCTCAGTCATTCCACCGCCGCTTTGATGTTGCAAGGAGAACCAATATGCTGACCCGCTTGATCCACCTCTACCGCCGCCCCGCGCAGGGATTCCTGAAAGTGCTTTGTGCCGCGGTCGTGTTGACCGGCTGCGGCGGCGGTGGCAGCGGTGACAGCGCGTCGCCCGCCACCAGGACCTCATTTGCCGCCGGCCCGATCACGGGCTTCGGCTCCATCATCGTCAACGGCGTGCGCTTCGACGATTCGTCGGCCAGCGTGTCCGACGACGACGGCAACTCGCGCCGCAATGACGAATTGCGCTTGGGCATGATGGCCGAGGTCGAAAGCTCGGGCATCACCACCGACGGCAGCGGGTCGCACGGCAAGGCCCGATCGATTCGCTTTGGCAGCGAGATCGTCGGCCCGGTCTTCTCGGTCGCCGCCGACGGCAAATCACTCGTGGTGCTCGGCCAGACGGTGCAAGTCACCGCCACCACCTTGTTCGACGATCGCCTGGTCGGCGGCCTGGCGGGCCTGGTCCCCGGCACCAGCGTGGTCGAGGTCCACGCGGTGCTCGACGTGGCCACCGGCGTCTACGCCGCCACCCGCATCGAACCCAAGTCGAACGCGCAATTCTTCAAGCTGCGCGGTGTGGTGAGCAACATCGACAAGACGGCCCACACCTTCAAGATCGGCAACGGCACGGACACGATCTCCTACGACGCCATTGCTGCCAGCGTGCCCGCGGCGCTGGACAACGGCCTGATGGTGCGCGTCAAGCTGCAAACCGCCCAGGTCGCCGGTAAATGGGTGGCGGCCAACATCAAGAGCGGCGTGCGCAAGCTGGAGGACCACGACGAAGCCGAAATCGAGGGGACGATCACGGCCACGACGTTCCCGGTGGACAAGAAGTTCAGCGTCAACGGCATTCCAGTCGACGCCACCAATGCGACCTTCCCCAAGGGCAGCGACGGCATCGTGCTGGGGGCGCGCGTGGAGGTCAAGGGCAGCGCGGTGAATGGCGTGATCGTCGCGACGCGCGTCAATCTCGAAGACGAGAACGATCGCGAACGTGAAGGCTTCGAACTGCACGGCGTCATTTCGGCCTTCGACGGGACCGCCAAGACCTTCGTGCTGCGCGGCGTGACGGTCAGCTTCGGCGGCGCGAATGTCGAGTTCAGGAAGGGCGCCGCGGCCGACCTCGCAAACGGCAAGAAGATCGAAGTCAAGGGCGTTCGCTCGAGCGATGGCATGACCTTGGCGGCCACCCGCATCAGTTTCGAAGACTGAGCCCGCGCAAGGGCGTGCCTGCGCACGGCCTTGCGGCTGGCGAAGGCTCTGGCGCCCGCATGCGACAGAGCTGACCACGCGCCCCAGGCGTTTGCAGGGGCCGGCCTTCGGGTCGGCCCCTGCTCACATGAGACCCGCTACCGCCCGTAGACTTCTGCTCCGATGCCCGAGTCCAAGTCCAAGTCCAAGCCCAAGCGCCCGCGCGCCGCAAGATCCGCCACGGCCGCCGCGTCCGGCACACCGGCCGTCGGCGGCGCCGCGGCCGCGCTCGATCCCGCCGCGCTGACGCAGGCGGTGCGCCATTTGATGGAGCCGCTGGCGGCGCTGGCCATTGCGCGGGGCGTGCCGTTCGTGACCCTGGAAGACCTGCTCAAGACGGCCTTCGTCGACGCGGCCCGCACAGCGCACCCCAACCTGCCGGCGCATCGCATGGTCAGCCGCATCAGCACGGCAACCGGCATCAACCGGCGCGAGGTGTCGCGCATCACACAGACCCGAAACGACGCCCCGCCGGTGCGCCACTCACCGGCCACGCGCGTGTTCACAAAGTGGCTGGCCGATCCGTCGTTGAAGACGCGCGGCGCAGAGGTGATGGCATTGCCGCGCCAGGGCCCCGCCCCGAGCTTCGAGGCGCTGGCGCATTCGGTCTCGCGCGACGTGCATCCGCGCAGCCTGCTGGCCGAGTTGTGCCGGCTCGGCTTGGCGCAAGTCGACGGCGACCGGGTGCATGTCGTGCGCGACAGCTTCGTTCCCAAGGACGACAGCGGCCGCATGCTCGGTTTCCTGGGTAACAACGCCGGCGACCACCTGCGCGCGGCGGTGGCCAATGTACTTTCGGACACCCCTGCGCACCTGGAGCAAGCCGTGTTCGCCGACGAGCTTTCGCAAGCCTCGGTGGATGCCTTCCAGCAGCTGATGCGTACACAGTGGAAAACGCTGCTCGCGGCCACGGTGCCTGCCCTGCAGCAACTGATCGACGCCGACCGTGCCGCCGGCAAGCCCCGAGACCAACGCGTTCGTGTGGGCCTGTACACCTACAGCGAAGCGATGGCCTCGCCGCCCGACCGCGTCGGCGCCCTGGCGTCGATTCCCAAACGCAAGGCCGCGACCAAGCCGCCGAAGGAATGACCATGCAGTGGCTCCACAACGATCTTCGCAATCATTCGGTTCGCCCGTGGGCGCGCGCGCTGTGGTTTGTCTTGGCCCTGGCGGGCTGCGGCGGTGGCGTCGACAGCGGCGGCACCGGTGCCGCCCCGCAGTCGTATGCCAGCGGCCCGATCACCGGTTTCGGTTCGGTCATCGTCAACGGCGTGCGTTTCGACGACAGCACGGCCAGCGTCTCCGACGGCGATGGCACGCCGCGCAGCCGCGACAATCTGCGCCTGGGCATGACCACCGAGATCCGCGGCACGACGATTACCACCGATGCGACGGGCGCGAACCTCAGCACGGCCACCAGCATCTCGTTCGGCAGCGACATCCTGGGCCCGGTCGAGAGCATCGACGCAGCCGGCAAGCAGCTGGTGGTGCTGGGGCAGACCATCGGCGTCAACGCCACCACGGTATTCGAGGATGCCAGGCTGAGCGGCGGGCTGGCGGCCTTGACGGTCGGCGATGTGGTCGAGGTCTACGCCTTGTTCGACGCTTCGACGAGCCGCTACACGGCCACCCGCATCGAGCGCAAGGGCGTGGTCGCGGCCTATCGGCTGCGCGGTTTGGTGAGCAACCTCGACCCGGTGGCCAAGGCATTCAACATCGGCAGCGAACGAATTTCGTATGCGCAGTTCATCGGTTCCGCGCCCGTGACGCCGGCCAACGGCAGCATCTTGCGGGTGCGCCTGGAGACCGCGAAGGTGGCTGGCGTGTGGGTCGTGGCCGGCCTCAACGACGGCGCTTCGAAACCCAGGGACCGGGACGAAGTGCGGCTCGAAGGCTTGATCGGCACATTCACTTCGCCGACCCAGTTCAGCGTCAACGGCGTGGCGGTCAACGCCAGCGGCATCACCCCACCGGCCGGACTGGCGGCGGGCGTTCGCGTCGAGGTCGAAGGCACGGCCAGCGGCGCCGTGCTGATGGCCAGCAAGGTGAAGATCAAGACCCCCGATGACGTGGAGAACCAGGAGTTCGAACTGCGCGACCGGATCACCTCGGTGGACGCCCCCAATCTGAGCTTCGTGCTCCGGGGGGTGACGGTGAGCTACTCCATCGTCGCCCCCGCCACCGATTTTCGCAATGGCACGGCCGCCAATCTGGCTCCGGGTGTGAACGTGGAGGCTCGTGGCCTGCTGTCAGCGGACGGCGCCCGGCTGGTGGCGGCGCGAGTCACGTTCAAGTGACGGAAAAGAGTCGGCGCAGGCGGATCGGTGATCCAGGCGATCAGTCGTCGTCGCCGTGCTTTTGCTTGTTCTTGTGCTTTTGCTTGCGGCCGTGGCCGGGGTCGTATTCCTGCGACCTGACGAAGTAAACCGGTTGGCCGCAGGCGTTGTAGCGGTAGCAGTGCTTGCCCCATTTCTTGGCATGCCCGGGCGGAACGTGCAGGTACAGCGGCTCGACAACGACCGCGCGCGGCGGCGGCTGCACGATCAACACCGGCTGTGGGTACAGCAACGGCGGCGGCGCGATGTTGCCGATTTCGACCCGACCGTACACACCCGGTTTGATCTGGCCATCGACGATGACGTTGACATTCGGCGCCGACGCCGCGGTGCCGGCCAGCATCGCACCCAGCGTCAAGCCGACGAGGCCTTGAGTTGCGTTCATGTTTTCATCCTCATGGGGTGCTCAAATTGTGGATTTACCGGGCACGGTGGATGGGGTCGACCCACAGAACCGTCTGCGGCTTTTCAACCGCTTCGATGTCCAGGTTGACGGCAACCGCCTCACCGTCGCTGCGCACGAGGACACACTCAAGCACCTCGGTCGCGCTGGCGTTGATCTCCTGGTGCGGCACGAAGGGCGGCACGTAGATGAAGTCGCCCGGCCCGGCTTCGGCGGTGAACTCCAGCGCATCGCCCCAGCGCATGCGGGCGCGGCCCTTGAGCACGTAGATCACGCTCTCCAGCGGGCCATGATGATGTGCGCCGGTCTTGGCATTGGGATGAATGTGGACCGTGCCGGCCCACAGCTTTTGCGCCCCCACACGCGCGAAGTTGATCGCCGCCGCCCGGCTCATGCCCGGCGTTTGTGCGGTCTGGGTGTCGAGCTGGTTGGCGGGAACGACGCACACGCCATCGTGTTTCCAGTGCGGCGCCGTGGCTGCCTCAAGGGGGTCGGTACTCATGACAGGTTCCATCCTTCGCTTGGCTTCACGGCACGATTTTGCGGCAAGCCGCGGCCCGCGCAGAGGCATCGTTGTGGAGGTCAAGGTCGCCGGTTGCCCGGGTGGTGTACATTACTTTCCACAGTTATGCGCAAGATAGTGGTTGTTAGTGATCTCATGCCCTACCTGTTGCGGTTCTCGCAGCAGGCATCGTTAGAAATCCCCCTGATCGTTTCTTGAGTGTCGCTGCATGCGCCGCATGTGCGGCGCATCATTTGTTAGAAAGATAGGATCCGTCC
>JANNDW010000229.1:0-23023 GCA_031378125.1 Methylibium sp.
CCGCCCCACGCCAGTTCAGGCCAAAGCCTTCAGACTGCTCGACGTGAACCCCGTTTGTTCCCAGTAGCGCACCCACACATTTCAAAAATCTCTCGACGATTCATGGGGTTGATGTACGGCAGTCTCCAAAGTTCGGGCTAGAGAACTATTGCATTTTGAATATAGCGTGTTTATTATGCAATGATGTTTGATCGCCTTGCTGCCCAGCGCATCCGCCAGCGGCTCGACGCCAGCCCCGCCGTGGCCATCCTCGGCCCGCGGCAGGTGGGCAAGACGACACTGGCCCGCGCCATCGCGGGCGAACTCCCGAACACCCTGTACCTCGACCTGGAGAGCCCGGGCGACCGCGCGAGGCTGGAGCAGCCCGGCGCGTTCTTTCGCGCCAACCGGCAACGCCTGGTGGTGCTGGACGAAATTCAGAACCTGCCCGAAATCTTCAGCGAGATGCGCGGCGAGATCGACGACGACCGCCGCGTCGGCCGCTTCCTGGTGCTCGGGTCGGCGTCGTTCAAGCTGCTGCGCCAATCCCAATCCCTCGCCGGCCGGCTGGCCTTGGTGGACATGGCGCCGTTGCTGCTGGCCGAGGTGCACCGGACATTCGAAGACATTCAAACCCTGTGGCTGCGCGGGGGTTTTCCGGGCAGCTTCACCGCCTCCGGCGAACCCGCGGCCTGGGCCTGGCGTGAGGGCTTTGTGCGTCATTTTCTGAACACCGACCTGCCCGGCCTGGGGATTGCCGTCGAGCCTGAACTGATGCGGCGCTTCTGGCGGATGACCGCGCACCTGCACGGCCAACTCTTCAACGCATCGGCCATCGCCAATTCGCTGGGGCTGTCGGCCCCCACCGTGACACGCTATCTGGACCATCTGTGCAACAGCCTGATGCTCAGGCGGCTGGAGCCTTACCACGCCAACCTGGGCAAGCGGCTGGTCAAGTCGCCCAAGGTGTACGTTCGCGACAGCGGCCTGCTGCACTACCTGCTGGGCATTCGGGACGTGAACGATCTGCTCGGCCACCCGAGCACCGGCGCTTCGTGGGAAGGCTTCGTCGTCGAGCAGATCTGCAACCAGCTCGACTTTGGCAGCCAAGTGTCGTTCTACCGAACCGCCGCCGGCGCGGAACTGGACATGGTGATTGAGAACGGCCGCAAAAAGATCGGCATCGAGATCAAGTTCTCCAGCGCGCCCAAGCTCACCAAGGGGTTCTGGCAAGCCTGCGAAGACGTGGGTGTCGACAAAGCGTACGTGGTGGCGCCGGTGCGCGAGGGTTGGGCGATGGCCGAGAACGTGGAGGTCACCTCGCCGCTGGCGCTTGCGTTGCCGTGAGCAAGCTTTGCGCAAGCCTGCGAGCGGATGACCCGAGTAACAAGCGACAACCCACTGGGCGCGGCCCCGGCAAATTGCCCCGCTGGTCTCGGGGCTGCGGGAACCGCGGCCGCACCCTCAGCGCAGCCGCTCCAGCAACGCCATCGCCGCCGCCGGTGCGCGCTCCTTGGCGCCGCTGATGAAGACCATGAACACGTCGCGCGGCGCGCCCGCGGTGGGCTGGCCCTGCACACGCGGCAAGTCCGCGGGATCGCCGCCGCTGGCCCACAGCCGCGCGCGTTCGGCCCAGCGGTCCAGGGCCGCTGGCGCGTAGCCGCTGGCCAGCGACGCTTCGGAACGCATCAGCCGGGCATAGACAAAATCGCCCGTCGGATCGGCGAACGACGGGTGCTGGTCCGAATCGGCAAAGGCAGTGGCGCAGTGGTAACTGCGTGCGAGCTTCAGGTAGCCTGGCGTCATGAAACTCTCGTGCCGAACATCCAGCACATGGCGCAGCGCCAATCCATCCACCTGCTTCGGCAGCAAGTTCAGAAATGCCTCGAAGTCTTCCGGCTCAAAGCGTTTGGTGGGCATGAACTGCCAGACGATCGGCCCGAGCTTGGGGCCCAGCTCCGCGATGCCGCTACCGACAAAACGTTCGATGGATTCGCCGGCCTCGGCCAGCAACTTGCGGTTGGTCGCAAAGCGCGAGGCCTTGACCGGGAACACAAAGCCGTCCGGCGTTTGATCGCGCCACTTGGCAAAGCTGGCGGGCTTTTGGGCGCCATGGTAAGTGGCATTGATCTCGATGGCGCTGAGCTGCCGGCTGGCGTGTTCGAGTTCGCGCGCCTGCGGCCAGGCATCGGGATAGAAGTTGTTGCGCCAGGGCGGGTAGGTCCAGCCGCCGATGCCCACCCGAATGCGGCCAGGAGCACCGCCCATCAGGGGTTCGCCGGTGGGCGCGGCGCTCCGTCCAGCACCACGGCCATGCGCCGGCGAAGGCGCGCGGCTTCAGCGCCCTCACCCGCTGCGTCGGCGCGCTGCGCCTGCACATTCAACCAGGCCAGCAAGGGCCGGCTCCAGCCTTGCGCCGAGGCGGTATCGGCCGCCAGCGCAAACAGCGCCGGCTGGGCTCGGCCGCTGCGCAGCAACACACCGGCGGCGACCAGGCGCGACAGCGGATCCGGCATGCGGCTCAGCGCATCCGCCGAACCGTTGCCCGCCAGCGCCTCACGGTGTGCGTCCGGCAGCAGCGCCGCATCTTGCGCGTTGCCCTTGCCGGCCAGATAGTCGGCATAGGCGCGCTCCGCGGCCGGCGCATCCTGCGCCAGCGCGGCAAAGCCCGGGCACTCGTCAAACACCAGGCTGGCCACGCGGGCGGCGCAGCGCGTCAGCTCGGCGCGGGCCAGCAGGTCGGCCCGGCCCGTGCGCGCCAGGTCGGCGCGCGCGCGGGCGAACTCCAGCGTCTCCAGCCGGGTGTTGCCCGCCAGGTAGGCAGCCACGCCGCGCTCAAGCGAGCCCTTGGCGTTCATCTGCCAGTCGGGTGGCGGCGGTGTGCTGGAGCAAGCAGCCAACACCGCGGCCACGCCCATCGCGGCGAATCGGCGTTGCAGCATCATGGCAGCTTGATTCATGGCAGCTTGATCTCGGTGTCGCGCTTGAACGGCCACTTGCGATTGACCTCGTTGACGAGCTGCTCCACCTTGCGAAGGCTGGCTTCGACCTCGGCGCGCAGCGAACCCAGGTCGGTGCTGGCCTCGCGGGTGTTGGTGGCAATGCCCTGTGCCTCCACGAGCAAGGCATCGACCTTTTTCAGGCTGTTCCGCGCCTCGGCCAGCAAGCCGTTGAGCTGCAAGACGGTGGCTTGCGTATCCTTCATCACACCGCTGTCGCCGAACACCTGCGCGTCGGCCTTGGCGACCAACCCGTCGGCCTTGCGCGCCAGGCCATCGGCCTTCAGCGCCAGGCCGTCCAGGCGCGCCAGCAGCGCGTTGGTGCGGTCCAGCGCGGTGGCGATCTTCTTGCCCTCCTTCTCGTCGCCCATGATCACGCCCAGCGCACCCCGCGGGCCGTTGAGGGTCTCGGTCGTGGCCTGCACATTGCGCAGGCTGTGGTTGAGCGGCGCATCGGCAGCCGTCATGGCGGTCAGGTTGGCGAGCAGGTCGCGCACGCTGGCCATCAGGCGCGGAATTTCGGCCGATGCATCGCCGCTCAAGACCTTGCGCACCGCGCCATCGAGCAGCGGCGGATCGGTCAACACGCCGGTGAAGGCGCGAATGCGGGTGGCGCCGACCAGGCCGCTCTCCATCGTGAACACGCTGGACTCGCGCAGCCAATGGGCGTCTTTGGCGGGCACGTCCACGATGATGCGGGCGTTGCCCTCGTCCGACAGCTCGATGCGGTTGACGCGCCCGATCGGGAAACCCGCGAACGTCAGGTCCATGCCCACCACCACGCCCTCGGAATTTTCGGCCACCAGCACCAGCGTCTGTTTGCGCTCGAAAGCGCCGCGCGCGTACAGCACATAGGCGACCGAGGCGCCAATCAGCAGCAGCACCCCCCACAACAGCAGCCGCGCTTTCAGGTCCAGGTGGGCGACCGGCGGGGCGTCTTTGGGTGGCACGGGTTCGGGTGGCACGGGCATGGGTTGGGCGGGCTCGGGTTTCGGGCTGTGCCTGTCAATAGTAGTTGCCCACCAGGGACAGCATCTCGACCAACAAAACCACCGCCAGCAAGCGCGCCAGCCGCACGACGTCGGCATTGGATTGGGGCCTGCCGGCCGCGTCCTCGCGCGCTGTGGGCACCATCGGAATGATGGCCACGGCCAGGCTCAGAAACAGTGTCTTCAAGCCGAAAATCAGCACGATCACCGGGTTGAACACATGGCCGACGGTGCGGGTGAAGCCGCCCACGCCCCAGGTGGAAAAACCGTACACCGAGAAATAGGCCAGCAACAGCGTGACGGCGCTGCTCACGGCGGCCAGCGTGATCACCGCGAACACGCCGGCCACGGCGCGCGGCAGCACCATGTCGCGTGTCGGGTCCAGCCCGGCCGCGAGTTGCGATTCGAACTGGCCTGCCAAACGCATGCTGCGAACCTGCTCGCCGGCCGGCATGGCATAACGCATGGCCGCGAACAGCGCGGCCGACAGCGGGATCAGCTCCAGCACCAGTGTGCGCACCAGCACGTCGAGCGCGTAACGCGACAGGCCATAACTCAACGAGGTGGCCACCACGATGCGGATGATCACCAGCGCGGCAATCGCCGAGAGCACGGTGAAACTGGGCAACACCGGCATCGTGGCCTGGTAGAGGGCCCGCACCATCTGCTGGCGCTGCGAACGGCGGTAGCTCGAAGGCGACAGCGACAGCACCAGAACCTGCGCGCCGAAATGGACAACCTGCCACCAGCCGCCCCACCACTGCAGCAGCGCGCGGGCCCAAGGGGGGCGTGGCGAGGGCAGCGAAGGCGCGGGGGGCATGGCGCGTGCCGGTCGTCGAGGGTTCAACCGGCACCCAGGCCGCGAACACGGCCCGGGATCGAGCGATGCGGTGTCTCGCTCAGGCCAGCTTGCCCAGCGTACCGGTCGCTTCGGCGAGCAGGTAGTAGAAGGTCACGCGGCTCTTGTTCCGCTCGTCTTTCATCTTGGCCAGCGCGGCCTGCATGCCCGTGTCGGCGGCGGCAGCGGCAAGACCCAGCTTCTTGGCGGCGAAGCCGTCTCGAACCGTGGCCAGTTCCTTCGGGTCGGAGCCCGACACCAGGGACGAATCGCGGTTCTGCAAGGCAATGCCGCAGTACTTGACGATGGACTTCACGGCAGCCTCATCGACGTTGCTGGTGTACTTGGCCACATCGGCCGAATAGTCGCTCATGGTCTCTCCAGAAGTTGGACAAGGAAAGGTGCCGTGCTGGCGGATTCCATTGGCGGCGGGGCTGACTGTACATGGCCTCGCCCGGGCTGCAAAACCGGTATCCGACCCGGCTCAACGGGGACTGCGCGGGCAGCCGCTTCAGCCGCCAGCGCCCTGCGGGCCGGCAGGCTTCACCCGCAACAGGGCGCGCACGAAGCCGTGGTCGCTGCGAAAACGCTCGCGGCTTTCCTGCAGGTGGTCGTTGAAGTATTCGACGCGCCGCACATCGCCGATGGCAAAGCGGCTGGACGGCACAAACTCCTCGCTGACCCAGACCTGGTCCAGCAGTTCCGGCCAGCCCTGGTGCACGTGCGAATACGCCATGTCGCGTTTGAGGGCGGGCTCGGTTTGCACGTCGTAGGCGTGGAACAACGCGGTGTCGCGCGCCTGCCGGTCGTAGGCCACGGCCTGCGTGGCGGCAATCATCTGGCAGGTCACCGAATGCGGGCTGTCGTTCATGTCGCCCAGCAAGATCAGCGGGTCGCGCGTGCGTTGCACCAGGCCCAGAACAATGCCGCGCAACGCCGCGGCCTCGGCGCCGCGCATCACCAGCGAGCGCAGCGTTGCACGCACCGCCACGATCGGATCGTCGCGGTCCTCGGTCGGGTTGCCGGCGGCGTCTTGCAGGTACTTGGGGCGTTTGGATTTGAGGTGCACCACCAGCACATGCAAGCGCTGGCCGTGTTTCATGCGCAGCGTGGCCTTGAGCACCGGCCGCTCGAAGCGGGTGTGCACGCCGATCTCCGGCACCTGCACCTGCTCGCGCGGAGCGAAATCGGCGATGGCCTCGACCGCCTCCACCGCCAGCCGGGTCGCCAGCCCGACGCGCGGCGTGCCCAGCGCGCCGGTCTCCGCCCCGGGTGCGATCACCTGCGTGTAGTGCAGGCCGCTACGCGCCACCGTCGCCTTTAGCGCCACTTCGTCCCACACCTCCTGAAACCCCAGCACGTCGGCGTTCAGCCGTGCGATCTGCGCGCCCAGCCAGTCGAGCTTGCGGGTGTATTCGTCGGCGCTGTAGGGGTCTTGATTGGCGTAGTACGCGCGGCCGGGCAAGGCCAGGTTGAGCAGGTTGCAGTTGGCCACCATCAGCGTGGTGAGCGCGGGAGGCTGGCCGTTGGCGGGGGTGGGCGGTGAACTGTTCATGCATCGAGTGTCGCAGGCTTGCCGCCGGCGGTCATCCGCGGCGCGAGCCGCGGACTTGCCTACACTTGCGCCTTCCTTGTCCCTTTCTTGTCCCTTTCTTGTCCCTTTCTCATCTGTGATCAGAAGGAGTTTCGAACATGAGCCAGGACCGCCATGTCACGCTGTTCCACTCGCCCAACACACGCTCTGCCGGCGTGTTGATCCTGCTGGAGGAACTGGCCGCGGACTACGATCTGCAGGTGCTCAACATGAAGGCCGGCGAGCAGCGCGGGCCGGGCTATCTGGCCGTCAACCCGATGGGCAAGGTGCCGGCGATCCGGCATGGCGATGCGCTGGTCACCGAGCAGGTGGCGGTCTATTTGTACCTGGCCGATTTGTATGCCGATGCCGGCCTCGCGCCGCCGATCGGCGACCCGTTGCGTGGCCCCTACCTGCGTTGGCTGGTGTACTACGGCTCGTGCTTCGAGCCGGCTTTGGTGGACAAGGCCATGAAGCGCGAGCCGGCGCCACCATCGACCTCGCCCTACGGCGACTACGACACCATGCTGAAGACGCTGACCGACCAGCTCGAAAAAGGGCCGTACCTGCTGGGCGAAAAATTCAGCGCCGCCGACCTGCTGTGGGGCACCGCGCTCACCTGGACCACGATGTTCAAGCTGGTGCCCGAGTTGCCCGTGATCAAGACCTACATGGACCGCATCAACGCCCGCCCCGCGGTGGCGCGCGTGCGCGTCAAGGATGCCGCGCTGGCCGCGGCACAGGCGACGCCACAGGCTTGAAGCAGGAGGCCATGTGCAACAGCGCCCGCTCGGAAATTCCGGCCTCATGGTCGCGCCGTTGGCCTTCGGCGGCAACGTGTTTGGCTGGACGGCCGATGAGGCCACTTCGTTCTCGCTGCTCGATGCGTTTGTCGACGCCGGCTTCAACCTGGTCGACACCGCCGACGTGTATTCGCGCTGGGTGCCCGGCCACAGCGGCGGCGAGTCGGAAACCATCATCGGCAAGTGGCTCAAGCAAAGTGGCAAGCGCAGCCGCATCGTGCTGGCCACCAAGGTCGGCAAAGAAATGGGGCCGGGCCAGATCGGCCTGTCCGGCGCCTACATTCGCAGCGCGGTCGAAGCCTCGCTGCGCCGGCTGCAAACCGATTCCATCGACCTGTACCAGTCGCACGATGACGACAGCGGCACGCCGATGGAAGAAACGCTGGCCGCCTATGCCGGGCTGATTGAGGCCGGTAAGGTGCGCGCCATCGGCGCGTCCAACTTCACCGCGGCGCGGCTCGGTGAAGCGCTCGCCGCCAGCCGCCGCCTGGGCCTGCCGCGCTACGAGACCCTGCAGCCGCTGTACAACCTTTGCGACCGCGCGCCGTACGAGGCCGAACTGGAGCCGCTGTGCCGGCGCGAAGGGCTGGGCGTGATCAACTTCTTCGGCCTGGCCAGGGGCTTTCTCACCGGCAAATACCGATCGGAAGCGGACTTGTCCAAGAGCCCGCGCGGCGCCGGCATCAAGGGCTACCTGAACGAGCGCGGGTTTCGCATCCTGGCTGCCCTCGATGCGGTGGCCCAGGAGTGCGGCGCCACGCCCGCCCAGGTGGCGCTGGCCTGGCAGATCGCCCGCCCTGGCCTCACCGCGCCGATTGCGAGCGCCACCTCGGTGCGCCAGTTCGAAGAGCTGGCCGGCGCGGCAGCGTTGCAGCTCGGCCCTGATGCGATGACGCGCCTGGACACGGCCAGTCGATAGGGGCGGGCCGTCCCGCTGCATTGCGCCCGAGCGCCACGCGGCGAATCTCGGCAGGCTTTTAGAATCGCCGCTCCCATCCCAAGATTCCCCCGGAGAACGCCCATGCGTCAATGCCTCGTCGCCGCTCTGCTGGCCTGCGTTGGTCTGGCACCCGCGTTGGCGGAAACGACCGCGGACCGCTGGAACCTGGCCGACCTGTACCCGACGGCGCAGGCATGGCAGGCCGACGCGGCCAAACTGGGCACGCAGATGGCCCAGTTCGCCCGCTGCAAAGGCCAACTGGGCAAGAGCGCCGCGACGCTGCGCCAGTGCCTGGACTTGCGCGCCGACATGACCAAGCGCGTGTACCGCATGAGCGTTTTTTCCGGCGAGCAACTGGCCCAAGACACGGGTGTGCCCGACAGCCTGGCGCTGGACCAGAAGGGCGATCTGCTGAGCAACCAGCTCGACGAGGCCACGGCGTTTGTCGACCCCGAGATCCTGCGCATGGGCGCGAGCAAGGTCAACAAATTCATCGCGCAGGACGCTGGCCTGCGAATCCACCGCTTTCCACTCGACCGGGTTTTGCGCGCCGCGCCGCACACGCTGAACGGCGCAGGCGAAGCGCTGGTGGCAAAGTTCGGCAACATGAAGGGCGCGGGCGGCTCGGCCTATGCCATCCTCACCGACGCCGACATGCCGTGGCCCAAGTTCAAATTGGCCTCCGGCGAAGAAATCACCCTGGATCAATCGGCCTACACCAAGTATCGCGAGGCCGCCAACCGCGACGAACGCAAACGGGTGATGGACAGCTTTTTCGGCAGCTTCAAAACCTTCGAGCGCTCACTCGGCGTGATGCTGTATTCACAGCTCAAGCAGGACGCGGTCTACAGCGCGGTGCGCAAGTACCCCGATTCGATCACCCGCATCCTGGACGAGAACCGCGTGCCGGTGGCGGTCTACGACACGCTGATCGCGCAGACCACCGCCAACCTGCCCACGCTGCACCGCTACTTCAAGCTGCGCGCCAAGATGCTGGGCATCACGGACATGGCCTACCACGACATCTACCCGCCGCTGGTGCAAGGCGACTACAAATTCCCCATCGCGCAAGGCCGCCAACTGGTGCAGGACGCCGTGGCGCCGCTCGGCAAGGACTACACGCAGGCCCTCGCCGCCGGGCTGGACAGCCGCTGGATGGACACCTATCCGCGCCCGCGCAAGCGCTCCGGCGCGCACATGGCGGGTTACGCCTACGACGTGCATCCGTACGTGCTGATGAACTACAACGACGACTACGAATCGCTCACCACGCTGGCGCATGAGTGGGGGCACGCGATGCACTCCCATCTGTCCAATCGCGCCCAGCCGTTCGTGACGGCGAACTACGCGACCTTCGTTGCCGAAATCGCCTCCACCTTCAACGAAGCGCTGTTGCTGGACCGCATGCTGAAGGCCGCCAAGACCGGCGACGAGCGGCTGTTCTACCTGGGCAGCGCGCTCGAGAACCTGCGCGGCACCTTCTTCCGGCAGGCGATGTTCGCCGAATTCGAGCGCAAGATTCACGCTGCCGTGGACGCCGGAGAACCGCTCACCGGCGACCAGTTGACCAAGCGCTACTGCGAGCTGCTCAAGCGCCACCATGGCACCGACCAGGGCGTGGTGGCCATCAACGACGACCACTGCGTCGAATGGGCCTACATTCCGCACTTCTACAACTCGTTCTACGTGTACCAGTACGCCACGTCCATCGCCGCCAGTTCGCTGTTCGCGCAGCGGGTCGTCAACGGGGACAAGGGTGCGCTGGACCGCTACCTGGGCTTGCTGCGCGCCGGGTGTTCGGACTATCCGTATGAACTGGTCAAGGCAGCCGGTGTCGACCTCGCCACGCCCGCGCCGTATCAGGCCCTGGTGGCGCGCATGAACCAGATCATGGACGACATCGAGGCCATCCTCGCCAAGCGGCGTTGAGCCGATCACCCCATGCCGATTCAATACGACATCACCCACACCACCACCTACCGCTACAGCTCGGCGGTGACTTTCGGCGAGCACCGCGTGATGTTCCGCCCGCGCGACAGCCACGACCAGCGCGTGCTGGCCACCGACCTGCGGGTCAGCCCGCAAGCAGCGGTGCGGATGGTCCAGGACCCGCACTCCAATTCGGTGGCGCTGGTCACGCCGCTGGGCCCGGCCAACGAACTCAGCATCGTCTGCTCCTTCACCATCGAGCATGCACAAACGCAGAACCTGGAGCTGCCGCTGTCGCCCAGCGCGCTGATCTTCCCGTTTGCCTACTCGGTTGAAGAGCGCTTCGATCTCGAGCACTACATGCGCCCGCACCACGACGACCCCGAGGGCGTGCTCACGCATTGGGCGCGCCAGTTCATACGCACCGACGGCCCCACCGGCACGCGCGACCTGCTGGTGAACATGAACCAGTTCATTCGCGACCACTTCAGCTACGCCGGGCGCGAAGAAGAAGGCACGCAGACCCCGTTGCAGACCATCCGGCTCGGCACCGGCTCGTGCCGCGACTTCGCGCTGCTGATGATGGAGGCCGCGCGCCGCCTGGGCATGGCCACGCGCTTCGTCTCGGGCTACCTGTACGACCCGGCGCTGGACGGTGGCGGCGCCGGCGGCACCGTCGGCGCCGGCGCCACCCATGCGTGGCTGCAAGCCTACCTGCCCGGCGCCGGCTGGGTGCCGTTCGACCCCACCAACAACCTGCTTGGCGGCAACCAACTGATCCGCGTCGGCGTGGCGCGCCACCCGAGCCAGGCATCGCCGATCTCGGGCAGTTGGTTCGGTGCGGCCAATGCCTACCTGGGGATGACCGCGGCGGTGCAGGTGCGGCGGGTGGCACCGGGCGCTTGAGACGGCGCGGATGAAGGCGATGTGCCCGGCGGGGAGGCGAAGCCAACGCAGGCCTGCCGCGCCCGCACGCCACCCCGCACCGCATCCCAATTCTTGATGATGCCAACGGCAACCGCACGCCCTACCCTGGAAACGTTCGCCGCAACGCAGAGGGGAAGGCCATGTTCAAGAGCAGTGGAGCAGCAACCCGCGCAGGGCTCGCGGTCGCCATGGCGGCTTGCCTGCTGGGCGGCTGCGGGGTGCTGCCCGAGCGCCCATTCATGAACGCCCAGCGGGCGGGCTCGCAATGCGGATCCGCCGAGGGTGTACCGGCGCTTCAAGCCACGCCCGAGGTTGTGAAAGGCAAGTACACGCTGCATTTTGTGGAATTGGATGATCAGGGTTGGGCGTTTCCCGATGCCCAAAGAGCGCAAACGGATCTTCGAGTCGGCACGCCCAGCCGGCAAATCGACTGCGCGATTGCCGACCTGCGCAACCAGCTCGAACAGGACGACGGCAAGGTGCTCTCCTTCGTGTACGTGCACGGCTGGAACCACTCGGCGCGCAACGACGACCGGGACGTGGATCGATTTCGAAAGCTGCTGAGTTCGCGCGCCGAATTTTTCCCGGACCGAAAGATCGTCGGCATCTATGTCGGCTGGCAGGGCAAATCAGTCGATGTCCCGGGCCTGAACTACCTGACCTTCTGGGGCCGCAAGAACGCCGCCCACCATGTCTCCGAAGGCCGGGTGCGCGAACTGTTCTCGCGGATCCGCGGTTTGCGCGCCTACTGGAACGGCCGGCGCGCCGGCTCGGCGACCGATCAAGACTGCGATTGGGAGCCCAGTGGCAACGATCGATGCAAGCTTCGCACCATCATGATCGGCCACAGCTTCGGCGGCTTGATTCTCTTTTCCTCAGCCGCGCCCTACCTGCTGGAGACGCTCACCATCGATCGTGACCTGCCACCCTCGGAGCAGCGGCCGCGCGCAGCGCGGGCGCGCGGCATCGCCGACCTGATCGTGTTGTTGAACCCGGCCTTCGAAGGCAGCCGCTACGACCCGATTTTCAATGCCAGCCTGCACTACAAGGCCCAGGACAAGGAGCCGCCACTGCTGGTCATGCTCACGTCGGACGCCGACTGGGCGACGAAAAAAGCCTTTCCCGTGGCGCGCTGGTTCAATTCGATCTTCCAGTATCCCGCCACATCGGACGAACAATGGACCGCGATGCGCCGCACGCCCGGCCACATCGACCGCTACCTGACCCACAAGCTGTGCCTGGGCGACAAGGAATGCGCCGATCCGCCGGCCGGCCCGGCCACGCCGGTCAGTGCGCAGGCGGCATCGGCCGAGCCCGGCCTGAGCTTCGGCCCGAGCAGCAGCTACTGCGACGGGCTCACGTTGCGCGAGTACGTGTCGGCATCGCCTCGCTTGCGGCCCGTCGTCTGGAACGTGCGCACCCATGCCGAAGTGATTCCCGACCACAACGGCATCGACCAGCCGGCGGTGTACCAGTTCATCTCGCAGATCTACGGCGACGTGGCCGGGACCCGCAGCGTGAGCTGCGGCGAGGCGTACCCGGAGGCGCGCTTGCATCGAAGCCCCGACACCACGCCGGCGGCTCAGCCCCAGACCTCGCTCGCCACCTCGACCACCCGCTCCAGCTTGCGCCATTGATCGTCCTGCGACAGCGCATTGCCATGGTGGGTGCTGGAGAAGCCGCATTGCGGCGACAGGCACAAGTCTTCCAGCGCCACGCAGCGTGCCGCTTCGTCGATGCGACGCTTCAGGTCGTCCTTGGATTCGAGCTCGCCGAGCTTGGTGGTGACCAGGCCCAGCACGACCTTCTTGCCCTTGGGCAAGGCCTTCAGCGGCTCGAAGCCGCCGGCCCGGGCGCTGTCGAACTCCATGAAGTAGCCGTCGACATTCGTCGAGAACATGGCCTCGACCACCGGGTCGTAACCACCCTCGGCCACCCAGGCGCTTTTGAAGTTGCCGCGGCAGGTGTGGATCGTGACCTTCATGTCGGCCGGCTTGCCCGCCAGCGCGGCGTTGATGGTGTCGGCGTAGATCTGCGGCAGCGCCGCGGGGTCGTCGCCGTTGGCGCGGCAGTTGGCCTGGATCTTCGGGTCGCACAGGTAGGCGAAGCTGATGTCGTCGAGCTGCAGGTAGCGGCAGCCGGCATCGGCGAGGTGGCCGATGGCGACGCGATAGGCCGCGGCCACGTCGGCCCAAAAGAGCGCCATGTCGGGGTAGACCTCGTTTGAGATCGCCGCGCGCCCGCCGCGCAGGTGCAGCATCGATGGCGACGGGATCGTCATCTTCGGCGTGCTGTTCAAGGCACGCGAGGTCACCGACTTCAGAAACGAAAAATGCTCGGCCATGATGGGCCGCGTGCAGGCGACCCTGCCGGTCACGGTGGCAATCGGCGGCTGCTCGGCCTGGCCGGTGAACTTGAACTTTGGGCCGGCGTTGTGCCGCAGCCTGACGCCGTCGAGCTGCGCCAGAAAGTCCAGGTGCCACCAGTCGCGCCGAAACTCGCCGTCGGTGATGCTGTGCAGGCCGGCAGCCTCTTGGCGCCGCACCGCCTCGACAATCGCGCGGTCTTCAGTGGCGGCCAGCGTTGCCGCATCGATCTCGCCGCGTTTCCATCGCGCCCGCGCCGCCGCCAGCCAATCCGGGCGCAGCAGGCTGCCGACCTGGTCGGCGCGGAAGGGGGCATTTGTCATGATGGATATCGCAGGACGGCGCTGACGGCACGGAGGGGCGGATGCCCACCGCCTTCAAGTCTACGCAATCGCGCGCACAGGCGCGCGGCCCGCACGGTTGCCTGCCTTGAGGAGTCGTTCATGCGGCTGCTTTCGCAGGTCTGCGCGAAGAAGAGACATCTCCTCGGCCGCTCGCCCGGGTTTGCCGTGAACGCGAAATTCGCCTGCCCCCAGTACAAGCCGAAGCGATTCATGGCGTGCTGGCAAACTACCTCCAAACAACGCCCCCTGAACGGCAACCCATGAGCAACGACAGAAGCATCGAACTGCAGGCCCCCGACCTCTCGCGCTGGCGTGCCGGCAACACCGGCACCGAGTACGTTTGGAGCTTCGACTCCGGCCGGCGCGGCCCGCACGTGATGGTGCAGGCGCTGACCCACGGCAACGAGATCTGCGGCGCGATTGCGCTGGACTGGCTGTTGCAGCAACCCGTCGAGCTGCACCCGGCGCGCGGGCGGCTGACGCTGGCCTTCGCCAACGTAGAAGCCTTCGCGCGCTGGAACCCGCAAGAGCCCGACCGCAGCCGCTTCGTCGACGAAGACCTGAACCGCGTCTGGGCCGACGAGGTTCTGGAGGGCCCGCGCGACTCGATGGAATTGAGGCGCGCGCGCGAATTGCGCCCGTTTGTCGATTCAGCCGACTTCCTGCTCGACATCCATTCGATGCACGAGCCCTGCGTGCCGATCATGGTGTGTGGCGCCACCGGCCGCGGCGGCGACAAGGGCGCGGCCTACGCGAGGAAGCTCAAGGTGCCCGAGGTGCTGCTGGTCGACACCGGCCACCCCTCGGGCCTGCGGCTGATCGAGCGCGGCCATTTCGGCAACCCGCGCGACGCGCGCACCGCGGTGCTGATCGAATGTGGCCAGCACTGGGAGCAAGCGGCGGCCAATGTGGCGATGGACACGATGCTGCGCTTCCTGCAATTTAGCGGCGCGGCGTCGGCCGAATTCGTGGCCCCGCAGCTCGCGCACATCGGGTTCAAGGCGGCAAAGCAGCAACGTACCGTTCGCGTCACCGAAGCGGTGGTGGCCAAGAGCCTGGAGTTCCACTTCGAGCGCGCGTTCAACGGGCTGGAGATCATCGCCAACGCGGGCGACCCGATCGCCCACGACGGCGCGGAGGTCATCCGCGCCCCGTACGACAACACGGTGCTGGTGATGCCGTCGATGGCGCAGCTGAGAGTTGGCGCGACGATGGTGCGGCTGGGGCGCGTGGAGGCCGAGGCCGAAGCGGCTTGAGTCGGTGGGCTGCCGAGTCGGCCCAGCCGGCGCATCGATGATTTCAAGGCCCGCTTGCGCGCCGAACGCCCTGCCGACCGCGACCGCCCGGTTCAGCTCGACGACCGGCGACGGCGCCACCCGCGCGAGCGCGTCGTACAGCGCAACGATCTGCGCCTCGTCGGTGACCGCAGCGACCAGCGCTCGCGCGTGGCAGGCGGCCAGCGCGGCTTGCAAGGGCGTGCGGCCGGTGGGCACCGCCCAGCGCCGACAGGCCTCGACGAATCAGCAGCGGATCCCAGCGGCTGCTGCGTTCAGGACTCGGAGATCAGAGTTCCACGATCGCCTTGAATCCGCCCCAGAACATGCGCATGCCGTCGAAGGGCATGGCCTTCGGGTCGGTGGGCAGGCGAGGGTCCTTCATGACCTTGGCGTTGACGCTGTCGCGGTGCTTGCGCGAACGGTAGACGACCCACGAGAACACCACGGTTTCGTCTGCCTTGAGCTTGACGCTCTGCGGGAACGAGGTGAGCTTGCCCGGCTTCACGTCGTCCGCGACACATTCGCAATAGTGCAAGGCTCCGTGTTCGATCCAGATCTTGCCGGCCTTGCGGGCCAGGCGGCGATACGCAGCGAGGTTCTTCTTCGGCACGGGCACGACGAAGCCGTCGACGTAGGTGGACATGGCATCTCTCCTGGGTAAGTTGGGAAATTGATGAGGGCTCGGGCGCTACCGAGTTTCATCCACACGACGATCAACGCCTGCCCGGATCGACAACATTCGCCCCGAGATCGGGGAAAACACCGATCCATCCGCAGCGGGTCCGGGACCCCGCGCGTGACGCTGATGCGCGGTCACCCGCGGACGGCGTCCGTCGGCCGCAAAACGCGACCGCCGTGGCCGGTGGGGCCGGCGGCCCGGGCTTTCAGCGCAGCGGCGCCAATCCCTCCAGCAGCGTTGGCAGCAGCTCCGAGACGGTCGGGTGGATGTGCACCCCCCGGTTGATCACGGTGTGCGGCTGGCGCGCCGTCATCACTTCGAGAATGGCGTGGATCACTTCGTCGCCATGCACACCGAGGATCGCCGCGCCGAGAATCTCGCGCGTGTCGGCGGCCACCGCGATCTTCATGAAGCCGGCGGTTTCGCCCATCTCGCGCGCCCGGCCCACACGCGTCATCAGCATCTTGGCGGCCAGCGCGGGCCGGCCGGAGGCGCGAATTTGCGCATGCGTCATGCCCACACGCCCCAGCGGCGGGTCGACGAACAGCGCATACGCGGGGATGCGGTCGCTGAGCCTGCGCGCACCGCCGTCGAACAGGTTGGCGGCGACGATTTCGTAGTCGTTCCAGCTGGTGTGGGTGAAGGCGCCGCGGCCATTGCAATCGCCCAGCGCATAGACGCCTTCAACGCTGCTCGACAGGTCTTCGCCCACGGTGATGTAGCCGCGCGCGTCGGTGTGGATGCCGGCCGCCTGCAGGCCCAGGTCGTGGGTGTTGGGCACACGGCCGATGGCCAGCAGGATGTGCGAGCCTTCGACCAGCGGCGGGCCCTCGCCACAGGCCACCCCGACCGCCACCCGGCCACCGCGGCGCTGCAGCGCGATGCAGCTGGCGTCCAGGCGGAATTCGATGCCCTCGGCGGTGAGAATGTCGCGGATGGCCATGGACACATCTTCGTCTTCGCGCCCGATCAGCCGCGGGCCGGCTTCGACCACGGTCACGCGGCTGCCGAAGCGGCGGTACATCTGCGCGAACTCCAGCCCGATGTAGCTGCCGCCGATCACGATCAGGTGCTCGGGCAGCTGGTCGATGTGCATGATGCGTTCGTTGTTGAGGAAGGGCACGTCGCCGACCCCCGGCATGTCCGGCACCGCGGCGCGCCCGCCCACGTTGATGAAGATGCGCGGCGCTTCGAGTTCACGCTCGCCCGCACCGTTGCTCACGCGCACGCGGCGCGGCGCCGTGAACTGTGCGTGCCCTTCGATCACGCTGACGTTGCGCGCACCGTCCAGCCATGCACGCACGCCGTCGCGCGACTGCTGCACGATGCCGTCCTTGCGCGCCTTGACACGCGCCATGTCGACCCGCACCGGTGCGTCGATCAGCACGCCGTAGTCACCGGCACAGCGCGCCACATGCGCGGCGCGCGCGCTGGCCACCAAGGTCTTGGTCGGCACACAGCCGTTGTTGACGCAGGTGCCGCCAAACAGGTGGCGCTCGACGATCGCCGTTTTCAGCCCCTGCTTGCCGCAGCGCACGGCAAGAGCGGGGCCGGCCTGGCCCGCGCCGATCACGATGGCATCGAATGTTTCGCTCATGTTCGCTCCTTCGGCTTCAGCATCGCAGGTGTCGCGCGACCCCCGGGGACCGGTGGTCTCGGTCGCGCCACCGCGCCCGCAACAGTAGCGCATTGGCGCGGACAGGGTGCGCTTGAATCGCCGCGGCACAGGTGCGCGCCGAGTTCGCCACGTTGGGCGCGTGGGCGCATGGGCGCGGCCATGGCCGGCGCTTGCCACAGAGCCTCAAGCGTGCACGCAGCGACCAAGACGCGGTTGGCATTGACTGGTACGCTCTGCGCAAGCGCCACTTCATCAGTACGAATGCCGACTCAGAGCCCCACTCCACCCGCCATCGGCGTCGACTTCGGTGGCACCAAGATCGAAGCCATCGTGCTCGACGCCGTGGGCCGCAGCCTGTGGCGCGAGCGCGTGCCGACGCCAGGCGACGACTACCCGGCCCGCCTGGCCGCTGCCGCTGCGCTGGTGGCCAAGGCAGAGGCCGACCTCGGCCTGCGCGGCTGCACGGTCGGTGTGGGGACACCGGGTGCGCTCACCGCGCAAGGCCTGTTGAAAAACTCCAACTCGGTGTGCCTGAACGGGCAGCCGCTGCAAGCCGACCTGGCGCGGGTGATGGGCCGGCCGGTGCGAATTGCCAACGATGCCAATTGCCTGGCGCTGTCGGAGGCCGCCGACGGCGCGGGCGCCGGGGCCGAGGTGGTGTTCGCGGCCATCCTGGGCACCGGCGTCGGGGCCGGTGTGGTGGTGCACGGCCGCGCACTCAACGGGCCGAACGGGCTGGGCGGTGAATGGGGGCACAACCCTTTGCCTTGGGCCGATGCGCACGATCTGCCCGCGCCGGCCTGCTACTGCGGCCAGCGCAGTTGCATCGAGACCTGGTTGAGTGGGCCGGGCATGGCGCGCGAGCATGCGGCCATCACGGGAACGGTGCTCAGTGCGCAAGCAATCGCGCAGTGCGCCGCCACCGGCCACCGGCCTGCGAGGCCACGATGCAGCGTTATGAATCGCGCCTGGCACGGGCGCTGGCGCACGTGATCAACCTGCTCGACCCGCAGGTCATCGTGCTCGGCGGCGGGCTGTCGAATCTGGATCGGCTGCTTGTCAACGTGCCGCTCCTGTGGCATCGCTTTGTGTTCAGCGGCGGCGTGAAGGACGAAGTTCGGACCCGCCTGGTGCGCAGCCTGCATGGCGACTCTTCCGGCGTGCGGGGCGCGGCCTGGTTGTGGCGTGACGCTGCTTCGGGCGCCGCACCGCGCTGACCGGTCGGGGCGGGTTGCGCTTCAACCCGTCAAAACCGCAGCTCATCGCAAAGCGGTTTCGGCGCCCATGCGGCGCTCCTAGAGTTCATTCCAGCGCGAACACCACCGCGCTGTCCGAACCGAACCACCAGGAGCCCATCATGATCGACCGCATCTTCATCGCCGCACTGAGCTTCTGCCTGCTCGCAGGGGGCACGCTGGCCATGCTGTCGGCGCTGTTCGAGGGCCGGCCCGCGGCTCGATCAGCCGAGCAGCAAGTCGTGCAACTGCCGGCCGTCGAAGTGCGCCTCGTGCAACTGCCGCGGGTCAAGGTGAGCGGCAAGCGCGTCGAGCCCGCCACGGCCGTGGCCCGGACCGACAACACCGAGCCCGCATCGCGCAACATGCAATAAAAGCGCCGCGCGCCCACGGCGATGTGGCCGCCTTGCTTGCTGGGATCGATGCCGCCAGGGCGGATGGCGTTTTCAACCAGCGGCGGTTGCCGGCTCCGGCCTCACAAGAAACAAGCGCCGGGCTGCCCCAAGTGTTTCTCACCCCCTCGGGGGGCGGACGACGTAGGTCGTCTGCCTGGGGGGCGTTCATGAGAAACAAACGCCGGGCCGCCCCAAGTGTTTCTCACCCCCTCCGGGGGGCGAACGACGCAGGTCGTCGGCCTGGGGGCGCTCTCAGGCGCCAGCGCGCTGCAGCTTGGCCGACAGGGCTTGCGACAGCGTGTCGGCGCTGTCCTGCAAATGGGCCTTGGCCTCGGCGCTGAGGCCCGCGCGCCGCGACGCGGCGTTGACGCGGCCGAGCAGCACCTGCGCCTCGGCGCGCATCAGGCCACGCGCATCGGCACGGGACAGCGCGCCCGGCCGCAGCAACAGCGCCGCCACCCGGTTGACGTGCTCGCGCTGCAGCTCGCGGCGCGGGGCGGTGATGTCGCCCTTGCCCGCCAGCTCACTCCACACCGAGCGGTCCAGGCGCTGGAACAGCTCGGACAGGCGCAGCGCATCCTTGGGGTCCTTGGTTTCACTGTCGAGCAGCCGGGTGGCGACCGCGTCGCTCATCAATTGCCCGAGCACGCCGCGTTGCAACTCCAGCACCTGCGCGGCCAACGAAAAGTCGGTCTGCCCGGCAGGCTCACCGCGAAACACCGCGTCGGTGCGTTCCTGGAAATCCACCGCCAGCCGGCGCTGCAGTGCCGGCGACAACGTGAAGCTGTCGGCCGACAGGAAGCCGCTGGTCAACACGTCGAGCGCTTCACGTTGCTGGGCGGCGGGCACAGGCGTGAGCGGGTCGCGCCCGCTGCCCACGTGGTCGCGCAAGGTGCGAACGCCGCCGACCTGGCGTGCCAGCATGCCGGCCGCACGGCCCATGTCGCGCAGCGCATAGAGCACCGAGCGGCGCAACACCGAGTAGTCGGCGTCTTGCTTCAGCGTGCGGGTTTCCTGCCGCTCCAGCAACTCGCGCGCGATGGCCACGCGCTTGCGGGCAAAGGCCAGCACGTCGGAGCCCAGATCGCCTTGCAAGGTCTCGGGGTCGATGCCCAGCGAATTGTCTTCGTCGGTGCCGTAGGCCAGCAGCGGTTCGGCACTGCGCGCGGCGATGCGCGACAGCTCGGTGTCTTCCTGCTCGGCGGGAATCGGCTTGTAGGCGTACTCGATGGCCCAGTAGTCGTACGGGCCCAGCGTGTTGTTGAACGGCACCCCCTGCGACTCGCGCGGCGCGCCAGGGGCGGCCAGGTTGATCGGCGCGTACTCCATCACCGAACCGGTCAGGCCGTTGGCGGCGGTGAACACCGGGTCATTCAGTTGCTGCTCGGTGTAGATGCGCGACGAGCGGAAGTTGTGGCGCAGCCCCAGCGTGTGGCCGACCTCGTGCATGGTCGTGTCCTTGAGGTAGTCGTAGACGAACTTCTCGGCCTCGGGGCTGGCCGGGTCGAGGTCGCCGCGCGCTTCCAGCACGTCCATGGCGTAGCTCAGTTGTTCGGCGGCCTGGTCGGCATGGCTGCACAGGGCCAGCGCGCGCGGCCCACGCAGGCTCTGCGCCGATGGGTCGTGCGCATCGTCGAGCGGCGCCACAGACCCCAGAATTTGCGAACGCAAGGCGCGGATGTTGCGCGAAGACAGGCTTTCCACGCCGATGTCGGCGTCCAGAATTTCACCCGAGCGCGGGTCGACATGGCTGGGGCCGATGGCGCCGAACGTCGGGCTCGAATTGGTCATCCAGCGGATCGACGCGCGGCCGAAATCGAGCGTGTCGAAGTCGGCGTTGTCAGGCTGCACCTCGGCGCGCACCGCGTCTTTGAAACCGATCTTCTCGAACGCCTTGTTCCACTCCAGGATGCCGGCGGTGATGGGGGCGCGGTACTTGTCCGGGATGCTGCGGTCGAGCCAGAACGTGATGGGCTTGACCGGCTCGGAAAGGGCTGCGGCCAGGTCTTTCTTTTCGAGCCGCCAGCGGTTCACGAAGCGCTGCCGCGGCGTGCGCGCCAGGTCGTCGGTAAAGTCGCTCAGGTTGCTGGTGAAGTAGCCCACGCGCGGGTCGGACTTGCGCCCGCGCATGGGCTGCTCGGGCAGCTTGGCCAGCGAGTAGTGCATGGTGATGAACAGGCTGCGCGGGTCGGGCAGCGAGCGCGGCACCGTGGGCACCGGCGCGCCGGGCGGGCCGCCCGGCTGCGGCAGCGCAATGGTGCCGGTGGCGTAGTGGTTCAGGGCCTCGATCACCACCAGGTCGGGTGTGGCGCGCACCGAGGTGATGGCCGAATTGCGCGTGTCCAGCGTGTAGCCCTGGCGGTATTGGCGCTGCAGGGCCATGCCGGTGCCCAGCATGTCTGACACGAACAGCGGATTGGCCTCGATCAGCACCGACTTGCGCTCCGGGTGGGGCAGGCTCAGCACCGGCGTGCTGGCCAGCAGGCTGGGCGAAAAGCCGGCCTCGACGGCGCGGCCGGTGGGCGTGCCGGCCTTGGCCACGAACTCGGTGTTGCGCGCCAGCAGTTGCATCAGGTTGTGAATGCGGCGGAACTCGACCACCACCTCTTCGCCCATCAGCCCGCCGTAAAAACGGCTCTCGCCGAAGCCGGTCTTGTATTTGGGCGACAGGAAAAACGGCTGGTTCAGGTCGGTGGGTTTGAGCTCCAGCCAGACCTTGTCGTCCTTCTGCCACAGGGTGAACAGGCCGTCGATTTGCTTGGCCTCCTTGATGACTTCGGCGAAGGGCTTGAGCGGCCCGGGCGGTGCGGCAACGGGTGCCGCGCCGGGTGCGGCAGGCACGCCCGAGGCAGGAGTGGCTGGCGCAACCGCGGATGCACCGGACGCGACCGCGGCGGCCGCTGCCGGTTGCGGCTTCTGCGCGGCCGCGCCAGAAGTGGGCGCCGGCGCGGCCGCCGACACGCCGGCCAGCGCCGTCGTGCCGACCACGGCCACGCCAGCCGGAGCCACCGTGGCACAACCGGTCAGCAAAGCCACCAGCAGCGGCACGGCCAGCAACGCCAATGAGGCAGGGAAACAAACGACCGGGTGTTGATTCATGGCGGCGCTTTTCCAGAAGCAGGGCGAAATTCGGTGATTCGATTTTGCCGCAGTCGACCCGGGCGCCGGGGCGGGAATCTCCCCTCGCGGCGGTGTGGAACTTCTCGCGGGTGGCGTGATTTTCGGATCGATGGCGCGATCACCAGGCGCTGGCCCAGCGGGTCGACGATCCGCCGGGCCCGGCCTCAGACCAACACAACCAGGTCGCTGTAGCGTGCAAGCACCGCGTCGGCCGTCACGAGCTTGAGGGGCTCGGCAACAGCCTGCGCGACCAGCAGCCGATCGAAGGGGTCGGTGTGGTGCATTGCCAACCTGGCCACCGCGGCGGCGTGCGACGCCCGTACCGGCAACTCGATGAAGCCGCTCAGCTCGATGGCGGCGACAAGTTCGTCGGGGTCGGCTTCGATCTTGCCAAGACGCGCCTTGATGGCCACTTCCCACAGGGATGCCGCCGACACGTAGACCTCGTCGGCCGACTCGATAAGCCGGCGAGTCGCGGCCTTGAGCAACGGGCTGCCAGCAACGGCCCACAGGAAGACGTGCGTGTCAAGCAAGAGCCGCATCAGCGGCCTTCGAAGCCGGCCAGCACCTCGTCGGGCAACGGCGCGTTGAAGTCCGGCGATAGGCTCACCCGGCCCTTGAGAACGCCGAACTTGATGCGGCGCCGGGTGCCCGCCAACTGCGTGATGCGCACGAGCGGCTTGCCGTTGCGGCTGACCACCACGTCTTCCCCGGCCGCGGCTTTGTCGACCAGTTGGGAGAGGCGGGTCTTGGCTTCGTAGATGTTGACGGCGTCCATGGGCGGGTTCCACATGCAGGGTGAAAGTAGACCAAGTCTAGTCTGGCAATTCGAGCACTGCAAGCCTTGGCCCCGGCTCTCGATCCCGCCATACGAGGATGTGGCTGGCGATGCCAGGATTCAGGCCGGCTCGAGCCCGATCACCAGCCGCTGGCCCAGCAAGCTGATGGCCTGGGCAATGCGCGGAAGCTTTGACCCATAGTGCGGGTCCAGCAAGCGGCGGACTTCCTTTTC
>JANNDW010000231.1:0-13626 GCA_031378125.1 Methylibium sp.
GCCTGCGCGCCGCGCATCAGCAGCCCCAGGTCGGACGCGATCGCGATGAACGTGAAGCCCGCCGCACGGTACTGCGCCACCACTTCCGGCGTGCCGCCGACCGTGCCGACCGGCTTGCCGATGGCCTTGCAGCGCTGTGCCGCCTGGGCCATCAGTTCCATCACGGCCGGGTGGGTCGTGTTGCCCACATGGCCCATCGCGCCGGACAGGTCGGCCGGGCCGAGGAAGATTGCATCCACGCCTTCGACCGCGGCAATGGCTTCGAGTTGATCGACCGCGGCCGGCGTCTCCAGCTGCACGATCACGCCGATCTGCTTGTTGGCGGCCTTGTAGTAGTCGGGAATGGTGCCGAAGCGCGAGCCACGGCTCATGCCCGCCATGCCGCGCACACCCTCGGGCGGGTAGCGCGTGGCGGCCACGGCACGGCGCGCTTCATCGGCGTTTTGCACGAAAGGAAACAGGAGCGTCTGGGCGCCGGCGTCGAGCACACGTTTGACCATCACGGTCTCGTTCCACGGCACCCGCACGATGGGCACCAGCTTGGTCCCGGCGACGGCCTGCAGCATGTGCACCACGTCCATCAAATCCAGCGGCGTGTGCTCCATGTCGATCACGCCCCAGTCGAAACCGGCGCAGCCGACCGCTTCGGCAACGATCGGGCTGGCCGACATGATCCAGGTGCCCACGGGAGGCTGGGCACCGGCGGAGTTGAGCAGTCGTCGAAAGGCGTTCATGCAGTCGTCTCGGTTTCAGTCTCAGTAGATGACCGGTTCGGGCGTGGCCGCTGTGCCTTGCAAAAAGTCGAAGTCGCAGCCCTCGTGGGCCTGGGTCACGTGCTGCTGGTACAGCTTTGTAAAACCGCGGGCATACGGTTGCTTCGGTGCCGTCCAGCTTGCGCGGCGGCGGGAGAGTTCTTCTTCGTTCACCAACAACTCCAGGCTGCGGGCTTCGATGTCGAGCGCGATCTGGTCCCCCGTCTGCACCAGTGCCAGCGGCCCGCCCACCGCACTTTCGGGCGAGATGTGCAGCACACAACTGCCGTAGTGCGTGCCGCTCATGCGCGCGTCGGACAAACGCAGCATGTCGCGCACGCCGCGTTGCAGCAGTTTCTTCGGGATCGGCAGCCCGCCCCATTCGGGCATGCCCGGGGCGCCCACCGGGCCGGCGTTGCGCAGCACCAGCACCGTGTTTTCGTCGACGTCCAATTCCATGTCGGCCATTGCCGCCTGCATTTGCGGCTGGCTGTCGAACACCAGCGCGCGGCCGCGGTGCTTGAAGAACTTCGGGTTCGCGGCGGATGTTTTCATCACCGCACCTTCAGGCGCCAGGTTGCCGCGCAGCACGGCCAGGGTGCCGCCGCTGCTCACCGGCTTGGACAGCGGGCGGATGACCTCGGCGTCCAGCACCTCGCAGCCCCGGATGTTGTCGCCGACCGTTTTGCCGGTGACGGTCAATGCATCCAGCGACAACTCGTGCGCGATTGACTTCATCAGCGCAGGCAGGCCGCCCGCGAAGTAAAAATCTTCCATCAGCCGGTCACCGCTGGGGAACAGGTTGGCGATGACCGGAATGCGCCGGCTCACCGCATCCAGATCATCGAGCGTCAGGGCCACCCCCGCGCGCCGCGCGAGCGCAATGATGTGCACGGCCGCGTTGGTCGACCCCCCCAGCGCCATCTGCACCGCCACCGCGTTCATGAAGGAGCTGCGCGTCAGGATGCGTTGCGGCGTCAGGTCGTCCCAAATCATCTGCACGATGCGCTCGCCGCAGGTGGTGGCCATGCGGGTGTGGGCCGAGTCCATCGCCGGGATGCTGGTGGAGCCGGGCAGTGCCAGGCCCAATGCCTCGGTCATGCTCGTCATGGTGCTGGCGGTGCCCATGGTGTTGCAGGTGCCGGGTGAGCGCGTCATGCGCGATTCGAGGTGCACCCACTCGGCCTCGGTCACGCGGCCGGCCTGGTATTCGTCCCAGAACATGCGGGTGTGCGTGCCGGCGCCGACTGATTTGCCTTGGTGGCGGTCGTTCAGCATCGGCCCGGCGGGGCAAAAAATCGTCGGCAAGCCCATGCTGATGGCGCCCATCAGCGTGCCCGGCGTGGTCTTGTCGCAGCCGGCCAGCAGCACCGCGCCGTCGATGGGCAGCGAGCGCAGCAGCTCTTCGACCTCCATCGCCAGGAAGTTGCGGTACAGCATGGTGGTGGGCTTGACCATCACCTCGCCCAGGCTCATGGCGGGCAGTTCGAACGGGGTACCGCCGGCCATCAGCACGCCGCGCTTCACGCTCTCGGCGCGCTCGCGCAGGTGCGCATGGCAGGGCGACAGCTCGCTCCAGGTGTTGATGATCGCGACGATGGGTTTGTCCAGCACGTCTTCACGCCGCAGGCCCATTTGCTGGGCCCGTTGCCGGTGCGCAAAAGCGCGCATGTCGCTGGCGGAAAACCAGCGACGACTGCGCAGTTCGGCGAGCGTTTTGGGCATCGGGGCGTTGGCGGGTGGAAAGCCGGCCGAGCAGGCGCGGCGTGTTAGGGTTTTGCTCGTGAACAAAAATTTATGTTAGCGGTAACATTAGTGCACCTGTACGGTCCAGTCCATCCTCAAAAACCCTATGTCCAAACAAGCAAGCGGTCCTGCGTCGACGCCCCCGCGCCAGCGGCGCGGCCATGGCCGGACCACGCTGGAAGAGGTGGCGGCCCAGGCTGGTGTCACGTCCATCACCGTCTCGCGTTTCCTGCGCGAGCCGAACCGGGTTGCGGCCGCCACGGCAGACCGCATCCGTGCCGCGCTGCAGGCCACCGGCTACCTGCCCAACAAGCAGGCCGGGCAGTTGGCCAGCGGGCGCTCGCGCATCGTGGGGGCCATCATCCCCAGCATTGCCAACTCCATCTTTGCCGAGACGGTGCAGGGCCTGAGCGATGGTCTTCAGCCGGCCGGCTATGAATTGCTGCTCGCGTCCACCGGCTATTCAATGGAGCGCGAGGAGGAGCAGATCCGCGCGCTGCTCGGCTGGTTTCCGAGTGGCCTGATCATCACCGGCCGCCACCACACCGAGGCCGCGCTGGCCTTGTTGCGCGCCGCGGCGCTGGCCGGCACGCCGGTCATCGAGGTGTGGGACTTGCAAGCCGCAGCGGCCAAGCCGGACTTCGCGCAGGTCGGTTTCAACCACGAGTTGGTCGGCCGTGCGATGGCCGATCACCTGCTGGCCCAGGGCCATACACGGCTGGCCTATGTGGACAGTGGTGTTGCCGAGGACTTTCGCGCCCATGAGCGCGGCGCGGGGTTCACGGCCGCTGCCGAGGCCGCCGGCGCCAGCGTGCGCCTGATCATCGCGCCCAAAGGAGAGGCGATCGCGTCGGGCCGCCTGGCGCTGGCGGCGTTGCTGGACGGGCCGCGCGTGATCGTCAGCGCCGCCGCGTTTGCGAACGACCACCTCGCCTGCGGGGCGTTGTTCGAAGCCGGGTCGCGCGGCCTGCCGGTGCCGGGCCAGCTTGCGCTGATGGGCTTTGGCGACTTTCCCATCAGCCGCCAGTTGACCCCCGCGCTGACCACGGTGAGCCCGCCGCGCTACGAGATCGGCCGCGAAGCCGCACGCCTGCTGCTGGCTTCATTCAACGAAGGCCAAGCGGCGACCCACCGCGCGCTGCCCTGGCAATTGCGGGTGCGCGAAAGTACAAGCCCGCGCCACGCGGCTCAGGCCAGCACGGCTTTGAGATAGTGCGCGCCCGCGATCGGGTTGAAGTAGTACGGCGGGATCTCTTCAAAACCCAGCGACGCGTACAGCTCACGGGCCGCTTCCATGTCGTCCAGCGTGTCCAGCAGCAGCACCGAGTAGCCCGCGCGGCGTGCTTCGTCGAGCAAGGCCTGGGCCAGCACTCGGCCGAGGCCGAAGCGCCGGAAGGCCGGGCGCACGAACAGGCGCTTCATCTCGCAGGCGTTGGCATAGTCGGCATCCGGCAGGGCGCGCAGGCCGCCGCAGGCCGCGAGCGCACCGTCCACGAAGGCCAGCAAAAAGTGACCCGTGGGAGCGGCATATTCGCCCGGCAGTGACCCAAGTTCGGCTTCGAAGTTCTGGAAGCAAAGATCCACGTTGAGACTCTCGGCGTACTCCCGCAGGATTTCGCGCGCCGCGGTGATCCACTCGGGCGCATCGGGATACCGCAGCGTGATCCGCGGTGTGTCTTCGGGCGAGTGCATGCTGGCAAGTGCAGCGGGCTTCATTGCACCCAGTCTACCCGCCCAGACTGACCAGCCAGGCCACCAGGGCCGCGCAGCCGATGCCGATGGCCAGCGCCAGGCCGCGGGTTTGCAGCCGATCGACCGACGCCGGGACGCGCGCGCTCAGCATCTTGTCGCCGCTGAGCATGGGCCGAACGAGGTTCTGCTTCTTCTTCACCAGGTAGAACAGAACCGCCGCGATGTGCAGCAGAACCAGCGCGATGATCAGCCATTGACCGACGTTCTTGTGCCATTTTGTCAACAGGCTGCTGGTGGCGCCGGACACAAACTTGATCAGCGGGCCCGTGTTGGATATGTCGTCGTCGGCAAACAAGCCCGTGCCCACTTGGGCGGCCAGCAGCACCAACAACCCGAAGACCGAGAAGGCGCCCAGCGGGTTGTGGCCGACCTCCAGATGCTCGTGCGCAAGCGCCCGGCCTCGAAGGTAGCGAAGCACGGTGGCCGGCGCGTAGATGAAGCTGGAGAAGCGCGACCAGCGTCCTCCCACCAGCCCCCACAAAACTCGAAACGCGATCAAGGTGAACACCCCGTAGCCAAACCGGAAATGCCACTCCATCGCATTGCCCCCCACCTTGGCGCTGATGACCGAGCCCAGCACGCACAGGGCCAGCAGCCAATGGAAGGTGCGAGTCGGCAGGTCCCACACGCGCACGGCCTGCAAGGGTTCGTACATGCTTGATCCTCGGGGGTGGCGTATGGACGCAAAGATAACCCGACTGGGAGCGCCTCGGCGCGCGCCAGGGGATTTTCCGTTGCGACGGAATAGCCTGCGGCCCGGCCTCGTACACTTGCGGCGGTCAAGCGGGCGCCTCTTTTGCGCGCTCGACCCGAAGCTTGCTTGCCAGACCCCCACCCAGCCAGGAGAAACTGAATGAAGTGTCTGTTCCGCTCGATGCCTTTGATGGTTGCAGCAGCCATCGGTCTGTCCACTGCGCTGCCGGCCGCCGCGCAGTTCGCAAAACCTGAAGACGCCATCAAGTACCGCAAGGCGGTGTTCACGGTGATGGGCACGCACTTCGGCCGGGTGGCCGCGATGGCCAACGGCAAGATGCCGTTCGACGCCAAGGTCGTCGCCGACAGTGCTGAGCTGGCTGCGACGATGTCCAAGCTGCCGTATGTCGCCTTCATCGACGGCACCGACAAGGGCGAGACCAAGGCCAAGCCTGAAATCTGGTCCGAGATGGACAAGTTCAAGGTGGCGGCGGGCAAGATGCAGGAGGAGATGGTCAAGTTCAATGCGGCCGCAAAGACGGGCAACATCGACACCATCAAGGCCGCCGCTGGCGACACCGGCAAGGCCTGCAAAGCCTGCCACGACACCTACCGCAAAGAGTGATCGCGGGCCCGGGCGTCGCGCCCCCGGGACATCGCGGCCAGGGGTCGGCGACGCCTGGCGGGCATCCGTTACCATCATGGGCTGGCCGAATTGCTCGGTCAGTGGAAGACCGTCGCGCGTGACATGGGCCACGGCCCCCGCGTGACGGACGCGCAGGACGTTTTTGTGCACCCGCCCGACATCGATACCGCGCACGGCCATCCCATGACAGTCCTTCGTTTCCTTGCCCAGCTGCCGCTCTTGATTGCCTGCCTGTCGCTGGCCGGTCCGGTGCGTGCACAGCTTTCGGATGAGCCCAAAACCGGCGGTACTTTCAGTACCCCGAGCTACACACCGACGCCAGGGCAACGGCAGGGCAGCGGGCAAACCGGCCCGTCGAATCAAGGCGCCGCGGTCCCCGGTGTGCGCAATCCCATGGGCCAGGCCGGCGCGGGCAGCGGCACTCGGCCGCAACCGCAAAACGGCGCGGCATTCGACGCCCAGCAGCGCCGGGCCGACCTGCCGCCGCCCAAGCCCAGCGAGTTCCAGAAATTCGTCGAGTCCGCCACCGGCCGGCTGTTGCCGGCCTTCGGTGCCGGTTTCTTCAGCGACCCGTCGGACAACCTGCGCGCGCCCGACAACGTGCCGGTGTCGCCGGACTACACGGTGGGCCCGGGCGACGAGATCGTGCTGCGCGCCTGGGGATCCATCGACGTGGACTACCGCAGCACCGTCGACCGCAATGGCTTGCTGAGCCTGCCCAAGATCGGCAGCTTCAACGTGGCGGGCGTGAAAGCCTCCGAGCTGGAAAAGCACCTGCGCGCGCAGATCGGGCGCCTGTTCACCAACTTCAACCTCAGCGTGTCGCTCGGCCAGTTGCGCGCCGTCAAGGTGTTCGTGGTCGGCCCCGCGCAGCGCCCCGGCGTCTACACGCTGCCCAGCCAATCGACCATGCTGTCGGCCCTGGTGGCCGCGGGCGGGCCGGCCGCGCACGGGTCGATGCGCAAGGTGACGCTCAAGCGCGATGGCCGGATCGTCTCCGAACTCGACCTGTACGATTTTCTGGTGCAGGGCGACAAGTCCAAAGACATCCAGCTCGCCGCGGGCGATGTGGTCGTCGTGCAGGCCGCCGGTGCGCGGGTGGCGGTGACGGGCGCGATCGACTCGCCCGCCATCTATGAACTGAAGGGCGCCAGCGAGCCGGTGCGTGAGGTGTTGCGCTTTGCCGGCGGTGCGCCGGTGCTGACCAACCCGAACCGCGCGCAGCTGGAACGCATCGATGCCGCGCAGGCCAAGGCGCGCTTCGTCGAAGAGTTCAAGCTCGACGCCGACGGCCTGCAAAAACCGCTGCGCGACGGCGACGTGCTGACCCTGCTGGCCATCTCGCCGCAGTTCGCCAACGCGGTCACGCTCAAGGGCCACGTGGCGCAGCCGCTGCGTTATGCGCACAAGCCCGGCATGCGGATCCGCGACCTGATTCCCGACCGGGAAGCGCTGATCTCCCCCGACTTCTATCGCCGCAAGAATCTGCTGGTGCAGGTGCTCGAGCCTGAGGAAGGCGATCGGACGGAACGTTCCGAGCGCGAGGAATTGAATCCGACTGCGAGTCTCGACGCCGGCGGCAATGCCAATGCTGGCGCCAATCCCCGTGCCACCAACGGCAATAGCGCACCGGACCGCAGCACGCGAATGCAGCGCCGATCCACCGAGCGCGACGACAACCGGGCTGCCACGCCGGGGGCCAGGAAAACACCCACCGTGCTGTTCGAAGAGCTGAACTGGGACTACGCCGTGATCGAGCGGCTGGTCGACAAGGACCTGACGACCCAGGTCATTCCGTTCAACCTCGGCAAGGCGGTGCTGCAAGGCGACGACGCGAACAACCTCGAGCTGCTGGCCGGCGACGTGGTCACCATCTACAGCCAGAAGGATGTGCGTGTCCCGGTGGCCCGCCAGACCCGGCTGGTCGCGCTCGAAGGCGAGGTGGCCTCGCCCGGGGTCTACCAGTTGCAACCCGGCGAAACGCTCAAGGGGTTGATCGCACGCGCCGGTGGGCTGACGCCGCAGGCCTACGTTTACGGCGTCGAGTTCAGCCGCGAGGAAACCCGCCAGCGCCAACGCGAAAACCTGAATGCGGCGATCGCCAGGTTGGAGAGCCTCTCGGCCACGCAAACCGCTCGAGATGCGGCCAACCGTCGAGACGACATCGGAGGTGCGAGCTCGTCTGCCGTCAGCAACGCGGCGACCCAGGCGCAGCTAACGCGCCTGACCCGGCTGCAACCGAATGGACGCATCGCACTCGAACTCAGCGCCGACGCCAAGACACTGGACGAGCTGCCCGATCTGCCGCTTGACCATGGCGACCGCATCAGCGTGCCGCCGCGCCCCGGCTTCGTGACGGTGGCCGGGGCGGTGGTCAACAGCAACGCGTTCCTGTGGAAACCCGGCCGCACCGCGGGCGACTATCTCAAGCTGGCGGGCCTGGACGAAGCGGCCGAACCGGCCAACATGTTCATCCTGCGCGCCGACGGCACCGTGAGCCACGCCGGCGACCGGCGCAGTTTCTGGGGCGGCAGCAAGCTCGAGGCGGATGCGATGCAGCCGGGCGACGCGCTGATCGTGCCCAACCAGCTCGACTTCGAGACCTGGGGCCGCGCGCTGGTGCGCAACCTCAAGGACTGGTCGCAGATCTTCTCGCAGTTTGGTCTCGGTGCCGCGGCGATCCAGACCTTGCGCCGATGATGGATCGGCCATGAAACCCGCCGAAACGGACCTGGCCATGGTGCCGGCGCAAGACGAGCTGGAAGACGAGGGCCCGCAGATCGGCTTGGTCGATCTGCTGACCTGGATCGGCGAAGGCAAGCGCCTGATTGCGGCCGTGGCCTTGCTCGCGGCACTGGCGTCGCTCGCGTTTGCTTTACTTTCACCGCTGATCTACACGGCCCGGACCACCTTGTTGCCACCCGGTTCGCAACAGCAGAGTGGCTCGGCCGCGGCGCTCGCCCAATTGGGCGCGCTCGGCGGCCTGGCCGGAGGCTTGGGTGCCAAGACGCCGGACGAGCTGTATGTCGCGCTGCTCAAGAGCGACACGGTTCAACGTGCGTTGATCGACCGCTTCGATCTGAAGAAGCGCTACCGCATCGAAAGTTATGAATCGCTTCGCAAGGCATTGCCGTCCTACATCCGCGTTTCGACGGACAAGAAAAGTGGCCTGATCTTGGTCGAGGTCGACGACGAGGTGCCCCAGTTCGCCGCCGATCTGGCCAACGCCCATGCCGGCGAAATCACCAAGGTGCTGGGCCGGCTGGCCGTCTCAGAGGCGCAATTGCGGCGGGTTTTCTTCGAGCAGCAGTTGAACGAAACCAAGGAGCGCCTGGTCAAGGCCGAGATGGGCCTGCGCGCGGTGCAAGAGAAGTCCGGCATGATCGTGCTCGACAAACAGGCCGAGGCGCTGATTGGCGGCGCCGCCACCTTGCGCGCGCAGATCGCCGAGCGCGAGGTGCAGATGAAAGTGCTGCGAACCGGCGCCACCGATCAGAACCCGGACGTGATGCGTTTGAGTTCCGAACTGCGCGCCTTGCGTTCGGAGCTGGCGCGCATGGAGTCGAGCCAGGGCGGCACCAGCGGCAGCGCGGTCGACCTGCCGGTGGGCAGAATTCCGGAAGCGGCCATCGACTATGTGCGCGCCCGGCGCGAACTCAAGCTGCAGGAAACGCTGCTGGAAAGCATGGTGCGCCAGTACGAGGTCGCCAAGCTCGACGAGGCCAAGGAAGGGCCGGTGCTGCAGCAGGTCGACGTGGCGCTGCCGCCGGACTGGAAGTCCAAGCCCGCGCGCGCGGTCATCGTGCTGGCCAGTACCCTGCTGGCCCTGCTGGCCGCAGTTATTTTCGTGGTGTGGCGCCGCTATGCCGCGCTGTCGCGCGAACTCGATCCGCAAAGCGCGCTCGCCTGGGGCGCGATGGCGCGGGCCTGGCGGATTTAGGCCCACCCCCGGAGCGGCTGCGCCGCTCCCCCTCGAAGGGGGCAACACCAGCGGCCCGGCAAAGCCGGTTCCGCGGTGTTCGCTTGACGCGACGCGCGTTCAGTTCAACCGGCCAGCACCCGAGCGAACACGGCGCTGTCCACATTGCCGCCGCTGAGCGTGATGCCGATGCTGCTGCCGGCCCAGCGCGATTGCTGCTGAAGCGCGGCGGCCAGCGCGGCTGCGCCAGCACCCTCGGCCACGTTGTGGGTGTCGGCGAACAGCGCGCGCATCGCCGCGGCGATTTCGTCGTCGGTGACGGCGATCACGTCGTCGACCTCGCGGCGGATGATCTCCAGCGCCTGCTCGTCGGGCAGCCGGCAGGCCATGCCGTCGGCCAGCTGCGTGTTCACTGGCGCCTCGATGACGCGGCCGGCTCGAAACGACTGCTGGTAGGCCGTGGCGTGGGCCGACACCACGCCGACGATGCGTGTCTTCGCGCCGGTGTGCGCACGCGCGGCGGCGCAGGCGCAGATGCCCGAGCCCTGGCCGATGGGCACGAACACCACCGCAGGCGCGTCGTGCGCGGCGCTTGCTTCGAAGAACTCAATCCAGTAGGTCGCCACACCGCGCACCAGGTCGGCGTGAAACGACGGCACCAGATGCAGGCCTCGTGCAGCCGCCAGCCGTGTTGCATGTTCGCGTGCGGCCTGAAAGTCCTCGCCATGCTCGATCAGCTCGACGCCCAGCGCGCGCATCGCCGCATTCTTCTCGACCGAGTTGCGGTGCGGCACCACGATGCTCGCCGCCATGCCGTGCCGGCGCGCGGCAAAGCCGACCGACTGGCCATGGTTGCCGCGCGTGGCGCTGATGACGCCCTTGCAGCGCGGCTCGCGCTGCCGCAATGCGTCGAAGTACACCAGACCGCCGCGCAGCTTGAACGCACCCACCGGCGTGTGGTTCTCATGCTTGACCCACACCGTCGAGCCCAGGCGCTGCTCCAGCAGCGGCCAGCGTTGCTGTGGTGTGGGCGGCATGGCGTCGCGCACGATGCGCATCGCGTCATCCAGGGATTCACGGCGGTACATGATCGACCTCGACTTCCAGTGACCGCAGCACGACCGGGCCACGCGGTGTGGCCAGCGTGACGCCGAGCGGCGCCGCGGTCGCGTCGGCGACCGGCAGAACGTCTGACGGCAACATCACGACCATGGCTGCCGGCAAGCCGCGCACCGCGATGCGCTCAAGCGTCACGCCGCTGTGCGGCATCGCATCGGCGGGATGCGCATCGCCCCACTGAATCAGCGTCGGCAGCGCACCGTTGAGGAGCCGCCGCCCGTCGGCCCGGACCGTGATCTGCCAGCGCAGCAGGCCACGGGGTGTTTGGCGCTCGGCCCGCAGCACCTCGCCGGGCTCGATGCCGGCGGCGCGCAGCGTGGCCACGGTCGAATGGATGTGGTTGCAGCGCGCCACCCAATGGATCAGTCGAGGCTCGCCCGCGATCGCCCGCTGAAGAGCCGGGCTGTCGAGATCAAACCAGCGCGTGCGCTTGGGCACCGGCGCGTTCGGGTTGATGGCGATGATCTCGAAGTACGCGTGTGGAAACCGCGCCGATCCGATGCTGAACAGGCGGTTGTGCGTGCCCATGAATCCATGCTCGCCACCAGGCCCGGGCGTGATGCCCAGCGTGGCTTCGCACCAGGCCACACCATCGGCCAGCGTGCGGGCCGCGACCACCCCGTGGTCGAGCGCGATCACAGCGTCAACTCGCCGCGAATGCAAGTCACGCTGTGCCCGCCGATCCAGATGTCGGGACCGAGCGCCTCCACATGCACCCGGCCGGCGCGCTGCAAAACACTGCCCTGGCTCGCCAGGTAGCGCGCGGGCGCCAGCCCGGCGCCGACAAGCCATTGCGCCAGGCCCGCATTCAGGCTGCCGGTGACCGGGTCTTCGTAACCGCCCGCGTCGGCAACAAAGGCGCGAACCTCGAACTGCGCCGGGCCATCGTGCCACGGCGCGACGACACCGAGCGCCAGCCCGCGCATCGCGACGAAGTCGGGTTGCAGGGCCAGCACCTCGTCGCGCGAAGCCAACATCACCGCAACCCAGCCCGGGCCGTTGTCCACCCACTGCGAGTGACGGATGGCGCTGGCGTCGATGTGCAGGCAGCGGGCAATTTGCGCCCGCACCTCGGGCTCGATGGCCCCGCTGCGGCGCAGTGGCGGCGCGGCAAACGCCAAACGCTCGCCGTCGCGGCGAATTCGCACCAGACCGACACCGCATTGCTGCACGACGTTGGCAGCGCGCGCTTGGCCACCGGCGGCCAACCAGGCATGGCAGCTGCCCAAGGTGGGGTGGCCGGCAAACGGCAGCTCGCGGCTGGGCGTGAAGATGCGCACCCGGTAGTCGGCCGCCGAATCGGTGGGCTGGAGCAGGAAGCTGGTCTCACTCAGGTTTGTCCAGCGCGCGAAGGTTTGCATCTGCTCGTCGCCAAGTCCGTCGGCGCCGTGCACCACGGCCAGCGGGTTGCCGCGCAGCGGTGTCTCGGTGAACACGTCGACTTGCGAGAAGACATAGCGCTTCATGTTCGATCCTTCAGCGTGAATCTTTGAGCGTCGCCGCCAGCAGTTCGATGCCGCGGGTGATCTGTGCCGGCGGCACGGTCACAAACGACAGGCGCAGCGTGTTGGCTTGCGGCTGGTCGGCATAGAACGCCGCGCCGGGGACATACGCCATGCCACGCTCCACCGCCTTGGGCAACAGCGCGCTTGCATCAACGCCCGCAGGCAAGGTCAGCCAGAAAAACATGCCGCCGGTCGGCACGCTCCAGTGGCAACCCGCCGGCATGTGCGCCTGCAGAGCAGCGCGCATCGCGTCGCGCTGCGCCTTGTAGCGCGCGCGAATGGTGGGCACATGGTCGCGCAGGAAGCCGTGGCGTATCACCTCATGCACCACCCGTTGGTTGAAGCCGGGGGTGTGCAGGTCGGCCGCCTGCTTGGCTTGCAGCAGCTTTGGAAACAGGGCCGGCGGCGCGATCACATACCCCAGCCGCAAGCCTGGCGCCAGCACCTTGGAAAACGAGCCGAGGTACACCGTGCCCCCGGCCCAGCGCGACGCCAGCGGCGCTGGCGGCGGGGCGTCGAACCACAGCTCGCCGTACGGGTTGTCCTCAACGATGGGCAGGCCCAAGGCGCGCGCGGCGTCCACCAGCGCGGCGCGGCGCGCTTCGCTGATGCAGCGCCCGCTCGGGTTCTGGAAGTTGGGTTGCGCGTACAGGAAGCGGCAGCCCTTGGCGATGCCCAAAGAAGCCGGCAGCGGGCCATCGTCATCGCAAGCCACCGTCACCAGCTGGGGCTCGTAGGGCGCGAAGGCCTGCAACGCGCCGAGGTAGGTCGGCGCTTCCACGGCGACGCGGCTGCCCGCATCGATCAGCACCTTGCCCGCCAGGTCCAGGCCTTGCTGCGAACCGGTGGTGATGAGCACCTGCGACGCACTCACCGCCATGCCCTGCGAGGCCATCTGATCGGCCACCCATTCGCGCAGCGGGCCGAAGCCTTCGCTGGCGGCGTATTGCAGCGCCTGGCGTGCCGGCGAGCCGCCTTGCGTTTCGCTGTGCGGCGTGTCGCGCAGCACGCGCGCGGTGGCTTCGCGCATCGCCTCGACGGGGAAGGTGTCGGGCGAGGGCAGGCCGCCGGCCAGCGAGATGATGCCGGGCCGCTCGGTGATCTTCAGGATCTCGCGAATCACCGACGGGTTCATGCGCGCGGCACGGCGCGCCAGCTGCCACGGGCCGGGTGCCGGCGTCGAGTTCGAGTTCATGTTCATGTTGAATCCCCCGGCGTCATGCCGCACCTGCCGCAGGCGGGTGGGCCGGCATCTTTTTGCCGATGAACACCACGGCGATCACCGCCAGCGAGAACACCACGGTCGTTGCCTCCAGCTTTTCGCCCAGCACCGGCACCGCGAACAGCAGGGCCAGGAACGGCTGCACCAGCTGCACCTGGCTGACCCGCACCGTGCCGCCCAGCGCCAGGCCACGGTACCAGGCAAAGAAACCCAGCCACATCGAAAACAAGGTCACGTAGGCAAAGCCGCCCCAGGCCGATGTGCGCACCGGC
>JANNDW010000237.1:0-59584 GCA_031378125.1 Methylibium sp.
TTTGGCCAGGTTGTCAGGATCAACCTCGACCTGCACCATCTTCAACTGCTCGCCCCAGATCGCGATGTTGGCCACACCGGGCACGCCGAGCAGGCGCGCGCGAATCGTCCAGTAGGTCAGCATCGACAGATCCATCACCGAACGGCTCGGCGAGGTGATGCCGATCTTCATGACCCGGCTGGTCGACGACAGCGGCGGCATCATGAAGGGTGGGGCCGCAAAAGTCGGCAGGCTGGGCGTTGCGATGGCGATCCGTTCGGTCACGAGCTGGCGTGTCCTCAGCTCGTCGACGCCGGGCTGGAACAGCACCACGACCGACGAAAGCGCCGGCACCGACTTTGATCGCAGCGCGGCCACGCCCGGAATGCCGGCCAGCGCGTTTTCGATCGGCACGGTGACCAGCGCCTCCACTTCGGAGGGCGACAGCCCCAGGCAAATTGTCTGGATTTCGACCTTGGCGGGCGCGAATTCCGGAAAGACATCGACCGGCAGCTCGCGCAGGCGCTGGAAGCCGAAATACATCAGGGTGACGCTGATCGCAATCACCAGAAATCGAAAACGCAGGCTCGTACCCACCAACCATCGCATCATGGCTCGACCCTCCCAGTTTTCCAGCGTGAACGACGGCTACTTGCCGATACCGCTTTCGGCGCCATACAGCTCGGCCACCCCCACCACCACGACCGTGGTGCCGGTGGGCGGGCCTTCCTTCAGGATCGCGTTCGGGCCCTTGATCGACTCGACCACGACCGACGCGCGCACGAAGACGAGCGGCTCGGGATTGGTGTAGACCCAGGTCCTGCCCTTGCCGTCATAGACCAGGGCCGCGTAGGGCGCCGTCATGACGCCTGCGGCATCCGCGGCCATCTTGCCGGTCTTGATGTCCAGGCGTTCTGCCGCCTTCTGCGTCAGGACGACCCGTTTCAGATCAGAGCCCGCGATCTTCTCGACCGTCGACGAGCCCTTCTTGATCGCGGCGACGGCTTCGACGCCGAAGGCGGACATCGAAGGCAAAGCGCACAGTGATGCGCTGAGCAGCAAAGCCGGGGCGAACTTTGGATATGAATTGCACATGTCAATACCTCTCATGTCGTTTGAGAACAGGAACCCGTCAGGCCGGCTCGGGCACCAGGCCCAAGCTGTCCTGAGCCGTTTGCGTGCCGAAGCGCAGGTACAGCGCCGGTATGCACAACAGGATCAACAGCAAGACGCTGACCATGCCACCGAGCATGACGAGCGCGGCCGAATGCACGATTTCGAGGCCGGCCACGTCGCCCAGCACGACGAAGGGCAGCACCAGCAGTGCAATGACCAGCGCGCTGGAGACGATGGCCGGGAAGCGCTCACGCACGCCGCGCTGCACCAGCGCTTCGCCGAACGCCACACCCTGCAACTCGAGCGCCTGGAAATGCCGCACCAGGCCGATGCCGTTGCGCACGCTGAGTGCCAGCACGGCGATGAAGCCCAGCAGCGAACCCAGTGCAAAGTGGCCGCCGCTGAGCAGCACCGCCACAAAACCGCCCAGCAATGCCACCGGCACGCCGGCGATCGCCATCAGCGCCAGGCGCCAGCTGCCCAGCGCTGCCTGCACGACCAGAAAGATCACCAGCCCGGCAGCCGCGAGATAGCTGTACAGCGAGCGGATCGCCTCGCGCTGCGCAAAATGTTCGCCGAGCACCTGGGCGTGGTATTCAAACGGAAAGCTCATTTCCTTGATGCGCCGTGCGACTTCGCGCGACACCGCGGCGACATTGCCGTCGGTGACATCGGCGCCGATGTCCACGCGCCTGGAAACGCCCTGGCGCCGAATCACGTCCTGCGTGGCCATGGTTTTCACATCGGCCACCTCGGACAGCAGCACCTGGCCGCCCTCCGGCTTGTCGATCAGCAGATTTCGGATGTCATTGACGGTGCTGCGAATCTCCGGCTTGCCGAGCACGACCACGTCGAACACCTTCTGGTCCTGGAACAGCGCGCCCACCTTGAGGCCCTGCACCAGGGTCGAGGCGGCGCGGCGCACATCGCCCGGCTTCAGCCCGTGGGCTCTGGCCTTGTCGAGATCGACCTTGACTTCGATGGCGGTTTTCTCGGCCAGCGTCTCCACGCGTGGGTTCGAGACGCCTTCGACCTTCTCCAGCAGTTGGCGGACTTCTTCGGCCTTGCCCCGGACGATCTCCTGGTCATGGCCGTAGACACGCACGCTGATGGTGTCCTCGCCACCGGTCAGCACCTCCCTCATCTTTTTGGACAGGAAGGTGTGGACCTCTCCCTTGACGCCGGGGTAGTTGCCCAGCACCGCCTGCATCGCCTCAAGGGTGTCCTCGTAGTCGGCTTTCGGGTCGATGCTGACCCAGATCTCGGCGGTGTTGACGTCGGAAATTTCCTTGGAGAAGACCGCGCGGCCGACGTGCGCCGCCGCGTTTTGCACACCCTTGACCGACTGCAGCTCCTTCATCAGTGCGTTCGTCGAGCGATTCATCGCTTCCAGCGACGCACCCGGTGCCGACTCCCACTCCACGACGACGTCGGTCTCCTTGAAGTTCGGCAGCCACGAGCGCTCCGACGTCGTCCACATCACCACACCGACGACCACGCCGACGGCCGCCAGCGCCAGGGCGGCCAGCGGCGTGCGCAAGGCCGCGTCGATCAGCCTGCCGCAGGCACCTTGAAGCCTCTGCAGCAGCTTTGATGAGGCGTGTTCGGGCAACGGAGCGTTGGCCAGCAGGTAGAAGCTGAGTGCCGGCGTCAAGGTGAGTGCGACCGCCAGCGACGCGAGCACCGCGACGATGAACGACCAGAACAAGGGCTTGAAGAAGGGCGCCGACAGCCCCTGCATGAACAGCACCGGCAGCGCGGCCAGCACGATGATCGCCGTGGCATAGAGCATCGGGCCGCGCACCTCGATCACGGCACGCGTGATGGTGGACAGCGACGACTCGCCTTTGCCCCCGTCGCGGGCCTGGCGCAGCCTGCGCATGATGTTGTCGACGCTGAGGATCGCATCGTCGACGATCACGGCCACCGCAAGCATCAGCCCGGCGATGATCATCATGTCGATGTTGCCGCCGCGCGCTGTGAAGACCCATGCCGCGGCCAGCAGCGAACACGGGATGACCACGGCCGCAACCAGCGCGGCCCGCCAGCTGCCCAGCAGCGCCCCGAGCCCCAGCACCACCAGCACCCATGCGGCGACGATCCCGGTCTTGAGATTGCCGGTGGCGCGCTCGATGAAACTTGCAGGCCGATAGATCTTGGTGTCGACCTCGATGCCCTTCATGCCCGGGCTCAGCTCACGCAACGCCTTCTCGACACCTTCGGTCACCTGGGTGGTGTTGGCGCCGGGGAACTTTTCGACCACCAGCATCAGGCCGGTGCCATCCTTCAGCAGCGCATCACCGATCAGCGGCTGGTTGGCTTCGACGACCGTTGCCACCTCGTGCAGCGCCAATGACGTGCCGTAGACCGGCACCTTGGCGAATGTTTCGGGCGTGGGCGTGGGGGAGATGTGGCGCACGCCGAGGCGCTGGTTTGGCGTGTCGATAAAGCCACCGGCACCCGGTGTCGAGGAGTTCAGGTAGGTCAGCGGGGAGGCCCAGACGGACTCGCCGGCGGTCTTGATGATCTGATCGAGCTTGACGCCCTTGGAGTGCATCCTGGCCGGGTCGACCTGCACCTGCACCTGCCGATCACGATGGCCCCAGACGGACACGTTGGCCACGCCGGGAATGCCGACCAGGCGCGGAACGATGTTCCAGCGCGCCTGCACCGACATTTCGATCAGCGACACCGTCTTCGAACTCAGGCCGATGTTCATGACGCGGCTGGCCGACGACACCGGCTGCAGCATCGTCGGCGGGCTCGAGACCTGTGGCAGCGCATGCGCCTGGGTCAGGCGCTCCTGCACCATCTGGCGCGCCTGGATCATGTCGGTGCCCGGCGCGAAGAACATCTCGATCGACGACAGGCTGGAGATCGACTCGGACTCGATCGACTGCAGCCAGGGCACGCCGTTGAGCAAGTCGGCCTCGAGCGGCACCGTGATCAGCGATTCGACCTCGGAGGTCGACAGCCCGAGCGCCTCGGTCTGAACCTCGAGCGAGAGTCTTGAAAACTCCGGCACGGTATCGACCGGCAGGCTTCGCAGGCGCCAGATGCCGCCGAACAACAGCACGGCGGCCAGCGCCACCATGACAGTCCGAAGACGCAGGCTCGATGAGACTATCCACTGCAGCATGGCGTTACCTCCCTATGTAGTACCGACTGGAACCACTGACAGACCCGGCGAGTTGGCCTTCAAGCACCTGGAGCCTGACTGGGGGGACCGCCTCTTTTTTGCGGGGGCCCCAAGCCGCCTGGGTCGATTTGCAATTGTGTTTACGTGGAACATAACGTAACAATTCCCGCTTGACAAACAAAATGTATGAGACCCCCCTAATTCAAAAACGAACCGCAAGAGACGGCAAACCGACCTGAAGCGACCTCAATCGCTCTGGGATTGAAGGCAACAAATGCAGCCGGCTTATTCGACGGGGTTTCTTGTCAAGTTTGTTAAGTCAGTTTCGTGTCTGAGAGTTACTGGTACCGAAAGTACACAGTTCGCATCGAAAGCACACCCTCAAGATTGGGGGGGTCGACTGCATCGCGGGTGTTCACCTGCGTGTCCTCGCCAATCGCGGGGGCGTGGCCCGCCACGATCGGTGTGCCCTTGCCGGCGCTTGCCGCGACGGCGGTATGCGCCGGCGATCACGATGTCGATGCCAGCCGCGCAATCGCGGCCTGTGCAACGCAACCGCCAAACCGCCTCTCAATGCCTGCGGCGTGAAGGCGAGGGACGACTGTTTCGTCGCAAAGCAAATGCATCAATCACGCCGATGCGCGCGAGCGCACGCGATGCCTGAATGAAGCCAGGCTGGACTGGCGACGCGGGGCTTGCGGCCCGCGCAAGGACCGCAGAGGGACGCGGCGACCCTGCGCGGCCTGGCGTGCGGCGACAATGGGCGGGTGGACGATGAACTGTTTCGTGGGGAGGTTTCGGCACCCGCGCCCTTGCCGGGCAGCGCGGCGCAGCGCGCTCCGCTGGCCGAGCGCTTGCGCCCGCGCTCTATCGACCAGGTGATCGGCCAACAGCACCTGCTCGGCCCGGGCAAACCGCTGCGCGGCGCCTTCGAGTCGGGGCGCCTGCATTCGATGATTCTGTGGGGCCCGCCGGGGGTGGGCAAGACCACACTCGCGCGCCTGGTTGCCGATGCGTTCGACTGCCAGTTCATCGCCATCTCGGCGGTGCTGGGCGGGGTGAAGGACATCCGCGAGGCGGTCGAGCGGGCGCAGCTGGCGCAGGCCGCCCCCGGGCAGGGCCGGCGCACCGTGGTGTTTGTCGACGAGGTGCACCGCTTCAACAAAGCGCAGCAAGACGCCTTCCTGCCGCATGTGGAATCGGGGCTGTTCACGTTCATTGGCGCCACCACCGAGAACCCGTCGTTCGAGGTCAACTCGGCGCTGCTGTCGCGCGCCACGGTGCATGTGCTCAAACCGCTGGGAGACGAGGATCTGGCCGTGCTGCTGCAACGGGCCCACGCGCTGCTGGCCGCACCGCCGCTGGCCGGGCCGGCCCGCGAGCGCCTGGTGGCCTATGCCGACGGCGACGCACGCCGGCTGCTCAACGCCTACGAGAACCTCGTGGCCATGAATCCGGGCAGCGTCGAGATCGATGAGCACCGCCTGGAAGAATCTCTCGGCGAATTGCTGCGCCGCTACGACAAGGGTGGCGAACAGTTCTACGACACCATCTCCGCATTGCACAAGGCGGTGCGCGGCAGCGACCCCGATGCGGCGCTGTACTGGTTTGTGCGCATGCTCGACGGGGGTGTCGACCCGCGCTATGCCGCCCGCCGCCTGGTGCGAATGGCCAGCGAAGACATCGGCCTGGCCGATCCGCGTGCCCTGGCTCTGGCGCTCGATGCGACGCAGACTTACGAACGCCTGGGCTCGCCGGAAGGGGAGTTGGCTTTGGCGCAGGCCGTTGTTTACCTGGCCGTGGCGCCCAAGAGCAATGCGGTCTACACCGCCTACAAGGCCGTGCGTGCGTTCATTGCCCAAGACGGCACCCGGCCCGTGCCCCTGCATCTTCGCAATGCGCCGACCCAGCTGATGAAAAATCTCGACTACGGCCGCGGCTATCGCTACGCGCACGACGAGGCGGGCGGCTTTGCCGCGGGTGAATCGTATTGGCCCGAAGGGATGGAGGCGCCGCGCTTCTACGAGCCGGTGGAGCGCGGCCTGGAGATCAGGATCGCAGAGAAGCTGCGGGAATTGCGCAAGCTGAACGACTCGGCGAACAAGAAGCCGACGACCGGCCGCTAGACGGAATTTCGCCGGCTTCATCACCTGAAAACCCCGATCTTCTTCATCGAGGCTGAACCTAGAATGCCCATCAACCTGGCTCGGATCGATGCAAGCAAGGGTCGCGGCGAAGGGTGCGGCCGGCTGATTGCTTATAGAGTCGCGAAGCCAGACTGACCGAAAAAATGTGCGGGCCGCGGCAAGGCACCGGGGACCAGGGACAAGGGCCCAGGCCCTGGAACTGAACGGCCCGACACCGACAACGCAGGAGAAACCGCGATGGAGACATTCATCCAGCAGATCATCAACGGTCTGGTGCTGGGCAGCGTGTATGCGCTGGTGGCACTGGGCTACACGATGGTCTACGGCATCATCAACCTGATCAACTTTGCGCACGGCGAAGTGTTGATGGTCGGCGCGCTGACCAGCTGGACCGTCGTGAGTGTCATGGCGGATATGGGCCTGCCGGGCTGGTTGCTGCTGCTGATTTCCCTGGTGGCTGCCATCGTGGTGTGCTCGATCCTCAACTTCAGCATCGAGAAGATCGCCTACCGGCCCTTGCGCAATGCGCCGCGCCTGGCCCCGCTGATCACCGCCATGGGCATGAGCCTGCTGCTGCAGACGCTGGCCATGATCATCTGGAAGCCGACGATCAAGTCGTATCCGATTCTGCTGCCCTCGGAGCCGTTTCATATTTACGGCGCGGTCATCAACACGGTGCAAATCCTGATCCTGGTGCTCACCGCCACCACGTTGGCGGGCCTGATGTACCTGGTGAACTACACCAAGCTGGGGCGCGCGATGCGGGCCACGGCCGAAAACCCGCGGGTGGCCGGCCTGATGGGGGTGCGGCCCGACATGGTGATCTCGGCCACCTTCGTCATCGGTGCGGCGCTGGCCGCGCTGGCGGGTGTGATGTACGTGGCGAACTACGGTTCGGCCTCGCACACCATGGGCTTCCTGCCCGGGCTGAAGGCGTTCACCGCGGCGGTGTTCGGCGGCATCGGCAACCTGGCCGGCGCGATGGTCGGTGGCGTGCTGCTGGGGCTGATTGAGGCACTCGGCGCGGGCTACATCGGCGCGCTCACCGGCGGTGTGCTGGGCAGCCACTACCAGGACATCTTCGCGTTTGTCGTGCTGATCCTCGTGCTCACCTTGCGGCCGCAAGGCCTGCTCGGCGAGCGTGTGGCCGATCGAGCCTGACCCCAGGGAGACATGAGCATGAAAGACAGCAAAACCATCGTCTACATCCTGGCCGCAGTGGGCCTGTTGATCCTGCCGCTGATCGCGCAGCAGTTCGGCAATGCCTGGGTGCGCATCATCGATGTGGCCTTGCTCTATGTGCTGCTGGCGCTGGGCCTGAACATCGTGGTGGGCTACGCCGGCCTGCTCGACCTGGGCTACGTTGCGTTTTACGCCGTGGGCGCCTACATGTTCGGGCTGCTGGCCAGCCCGCACTTGTTCGACACCTTCCCGGGCATCGCGGCCATGTTCCCGGGCGGCTTGCACACGCCCATCTGGGTCGTCATCCCGCTGGGTGCGGCCGTCGCCGGATTTTTTGGCGTGCTGCTGGGTGCGCCCACGCTGCGCCTGCGCGGCGACTACCTGGCCATCGTGACCCTGGGATTCGGCGAGATCATCCGCGTCTTCTTGAACAACCTGGACCATCCGGTGAATATCACCAACGGTCCCAAGGGCTTGGCGCAAATCGATTCGTTGGTGCTGCCCATCGTCAATTACGACCTGGGCAAGAAGAGCTCGTTGTTCGGCCTGGATTTTCCGTCGGTAACGAACTACTACTACCTGTTCCTGGCGTTGGTGCTGATCAGCATCGTCATTTGCTACCGGCTCGAATTCAGCCGCATCGGCCGGGCCTGGATGGCCATTCGCGAGGATGAGATTGCTGCCAAGGCGATGGGCATCAACACCCGCAACATGAAGCTGCTGGCCTTCGGCATGGGGGCCACGTTCGGGGGAGTCTCCGGCGTGCTGTTCGCCACGTTCCAGGGCTTCATCTCGCCCGAATCGTTCAGCCTGCAGGAGTCGGTGATGATCGTGGCGATGGTGGTGCTGGGCGGCATTGGCCACCTGCCGGGCGTCATTGTCGGTGCGCTGTTGCTGGCCGCATTGCCCGAAGTCCTGCGCTACGTGGCAGGCCCGCTGCAGTCCATGACCGATGGCCGGCTCGACGCCTCGATCCTGCGCCAGCTGCTGGTGGCGCTGGCGATGATCGGCATTATGCTGGCCCGCCCGCGGGGCCTGTGGCCCTCGCCTGAACATGGCAAGGCGGCGCCCGCGCCCACCACCGCGCCGGCGGCCAAATGAGGAGCGCAGCATGAGCGAAACCGTTCTCAAGGTCGCCGGGGTGTCCAAGCGTTTTGGCGGTTTGCAGGCATTGTCGGAGGTCGGCATCACCATCGAAAAGGGCCAGGTCTATGGGCTGATCGGCCCCAACGGCGCCGGCAAGACGACCTTTTTCAACGTATTGACCGGCCTGTATACGCCCGATTCGGGAAGCTTCGAGCTGGGCGGCGCGCCTTACAAGCCCACCGCGGTTCACGAAGTGGCCAAGGCCGGCATCGCGCGCACATTCCAGAACATCCGCCTGTTCGCCGAGATGACCGCGCTCGAGAACGTGATGGTGGGCCGGCATGTGCGCACCGGCTCGGGCCTGATCGGCGCGGTCTTCCGCACCGCCGGCTTCAAGGCCGAAGAGCGGGCCATCGCCAAGCGCGCCCAGGAACTGCTGGACTACGTGGGCATTGGCCGCTTCGCCGAATACAAAGCCCGCACTTTGAGCTATGGCGACCAGCGCCGGTTGGAGATCGCCCGCGCGCTGGCCACGGACCCCAAGCTGATCGCGCTGGACGAACCCGCCGCCGGCATGAACGCCACCGAGAAGGTGGTGCTGCGCGATCTGATCGACACCATCCGCAAGGACGGCCGCACGATTTTGCTGATCGAGCACGACGTGAAGCTGGTGATGGGCCTGTGCGACCGGGTCACCGTGCTCGACTACGGCAAGCAAATTGCCGAGGGCACACCCGCCGAGGTGCAGCGCAACGACAAAGTCATCGAAGCGTATCTGGGTGCCGGCCACAAGGCCCACTGAAGAAATGACACCCCCCACGTCACTTCGTTCCTGCCCCCCGAGGGGGCGCTCAGCCGCCTTGGGGCGGCCCGGCGGCGCCTGAGTCGCACCTCGCAAGGACAACGCAATGGCAAACACAATGCTCAAGGTCAGCGGCCTGAAGGTGGCGTATGGCGGCATCCAGGCCGTCAAGGGCGTGTCTTTCGACGTGATGGAAGGCGAACTCGTCAGCCTGATCGGCGCCAACGGCGCCGGCAAGACCACCACGCTGAAGGCCATCACCGGCACCCAGCCCGCGGCGGCCGGTGAAATCCAGTTCATGGGGCGCAACATCAAGGGCCAGGGCCCGTGGGACCTGGTCAAGCAGGGCCTGGTGATGGTGCCCGAGGGGCGCGGCACCTTCACCCGCATGACCATCACCGAAAACCTGCAGATGGGCGCCTTCGTTCGCAACGACAACGAAGTCGAGGCCGACATCGACAAGGTCTTTGCCATCTTCCCGCGCCTGAAAGAACGCCGCAACCAACTCGCCGGCACGATGTCGGGCGGCGAGCAGCAGATGCTGGCGATGGGCCGCGCGCTGATGGCCAAACCCAAGGTACTGCTGCTGGACGAACCTTCGATGGGCCTGTCGCCGATCATGGTCGACAAGATCTTCGAAGTGGTGAACGACATTCACCAGCGCGGCACGACCGTGCTGCTGGTCGAGCAAAACGCCAGCCGTGCGTTGCAGCTGGCTACACGGGGTTATGTGATGGACTCCGGCGAGGTCACGATGAGCGGCGACGCCAAGGCGCTGCTCAACGACCCGAAAGTGCGCGCGGCCTACCTGGGCGAGTGAACTGGGCGAGTGAACCGGGCGAGTGAACCGGGCGAGTGAATTGGGCGGGTCCCGTGCCGGTGCCTGTGCCTGAAGCTTGAGGCTCGGTTGTGAATGGATGTCAAGAGGCGTCCGCACGACAAGCGCTCAGCACCGGGTGATACAGTCGAAATGCGGCACAAGCGGTCGTTTCGAACGCGACGCTGACACAGTTCGTCAGTGGCTGTGTTGTCACTCACCCAGGTCAGAAATTCGAATGAAGAGCAGCCCCAATTCGGCGTCCGGCGCTGACGATTGCGCGAATGCGTTTCTGTTTGTTCGCACGCTGGAAGGCCGCCGCACCGCCCTGCGCAACGCCGAGGTGGCGGCCCCGTGACGGTTGAACAGCCCGCACCTGAAACGTCGACCGCTACCGCGCTGCACTTTCGCAGGCTGCGATCCGGCCAGCTCGATCGTGACGGCGAAGTGCTCGGTGCGCGGCTGCTCGCCGCGGCGGGCCCGGCGACAGCGGGTTTGGCCGGCGTTGCCGTGCACGCCGAGTTGCTCGCCCCAGGAGACGCGACCCTGGACGTTTGGTTCACCGAACGGCCCGTCGCCACGCACCAACTGGGCTGCGTGCGCTACACCACGGATGGAGACTGGTTGCACGGCAGCGCCTCGCTGGATGCCGGCCTCGGCGAAGGTGGGCTGGAACAAGCGTCCTACCGCGTCTACTCAGACCTGTTTGCCGTGCTGGCCCGCCACACCAGCCCGCACCTGTTGCGCTTGTGGAACTACCTGCCGGGGATCAATGACGACGGCCATGGCCTGGAGCACTACCGCCACTTCAACATCGGCCGTCAACGGGCTTTCATCGCCGCCGGGCGCAGCGCGTTCGAGGGGTCGCCGGCAGCGTGTGCGCTGGGCACGCAAGGCGGGCCGCTGCAGGTCTATTTTTTGGCCGGACGCAAGGCCCCGTTGGCGATTGAGAACCCGCGCCAGGTGAGTGCGTATCACTACCCGAATCAATACGGCCCGCGCAGCCCGACGTTTTCACGCGCGGCACTCGCCGACGTGGGCGCAGGGCGGCACGCGCTGTTCATCTCTGGCACCGCCAGCATCGTCGGCCATGCCTCGGTGCATTTGGGCGATGTGTGCCGGCAGACCGAAGAAACGCTGCTCAACATCAACGCGGTGCTCGAAGCCACCGCGCGGCAGGCCGATGTTTGGTTGCCTGCCGAGGCACTGACCTGCACCGTGTACCTGCGCCGCCGGCAGGACCTGGCGCCGGTTCAACAGGTGCTGGAGCAACGGCTGGGCTCGCAAAGCCAGGCGGTGCGCACGGCCGTGTATCTGTTGGCCGACATCTGCCGCGCCGACTTGCTGGTGGAGATCGAGGCGCATGGATTCGCAGTGAGCGGAAGCGGCGCATGAGGCGCGCATTCGCCACCGCTGCATGGCTTGCGCTGCTCTGCACATCGGCCCAGGCCGATGAGACCGCAGCGCCCGCATCAACACCCGAAGGCACCGTGATGCGGCCGCTGTGGGAGCTGGGGATCGGCATGGCATCCCTGCGCTTGCCCGACTACCGCGGTTCAGACCAGAGCAGCACGCTCTGGCTGCCCTTGCCCTACGGTGTGTACCGCGGCAAGTGGCTGCGCGCCGACCGCGAAGGGGCGCGGGCCGTGCTGTTCGATGCGCAGTCTGTGGAGGTTGATTTGAGCGTGGCCGCTTCGCCACCCACGCGCAGCAAAGACAACGCAGCGCGCGCCGGCATGCCCGATCTGAAACCGGCCATCGAGTTCGGGCCCAACGTCAACCTGACGCTGGTGCGCTCAAGTGATCGAAAGCTCAAGCTCGATCTGCGCCTTCCGTTGCGCGCGGCCTTCACCGTGCAGAGCTCGCCCAAGGCGATCGGCATCACCTTCGCACCCAACCTCAACCTCGATCTGGTGGAGGTCGGTGGCGGCTGGAACATCGGCATGCTGTCCGGGCCGGTCTTCGCGGACCAGCGCTACCACGACCGTGTCTACGGCGTGGACGCGGCGTTTGCGACACCGCAGCGCAGCGCCTACCGGGCCGGGGGCGGGTACTCCGGGTGGCAGAACCTGGCCTCGCTGTCGCGCCGATTCAATAGCATCTGGGTGGGTGCTTTCCTGCGCCACGACAGCCTGCGCGGCGCGGCTTTTTCCGACAGCCCCTTGCTGCGGCGAGACAACGCCGTGACGCTGGGCTTTGGTGTTTCGTGGGTGCTCAGCACGTCGTCCGAACTCGTGGCAACACCAGAGTGAGGTCTTGCTTGAGACTCCTGCAAGGCTGGGTTCAGAGTGTCTTGTTGTACCTGCTGCTGATTCAACTGGGGCTGATGTCGCTGTTGTGGAATTTGCTGTCCACGCTGCTGTTTCCATTGCTGGCGCCGCGGCGCGGCCAGGCGATCGGGCGAGCGGGCATTGCCCATGTTTATCGCAAGTTCTGGGGCATTGCCCAGTTCAGCGGCCTGTTGAAGGTGGACTCGGCCGAGCTGGACGCGCTGCGCGACGAGCCCACCGGCCTGATCATCGCCGCCAACCACCCCAGCATGCTCGATGCGTTGCTGATCGTGGCTCGGTTGCCGCATGGCGTGTGTGTCATGAAGGCCGAGCTGATGCGCAATGTTTTTCTCGGTGCCGGCGCCCGGCTGGCGCGCTACATCCGCAACGACTCGCCGCGCAGCATGATCCGCGGTGCGGTGGCCAACCTGCGCGAGGGCGCGCACCTGGTGCTGTTCCCCGAAGGAACGCGCACCGTGCGGCGCCCGATCAACCCCTTTCGGCCCGGCGTTTCGCTGATCGCCCAACTGGCGCAGGTGCCGATCCAGACGGTCATCATCGAAACCGACTCGCCCTACCTGGGCAAGGGCTGGCCGATCTGGCGCAGGCCGCCCATGCCGGTGGTGTTTCGCCTGCGGCTGGGCCAGCGGTTTGCGCCGCAGGCCGATCACGCCGCGCTGTTGCGGCGGCTGGAGCAGTACTTCATTGAGGAGCTGAGTTCGTGACCGCCAGCGCGTCGCATCTGGTCATCATCCCCAGCTACAACACCGGCGCCGCGCTGTACCCGACGGTGCGGGACGCACGCGCCCACTGGACGCCCGTGTGGGTGGTGGTCGACGGCAGCACCGACGGCAGTGCGGAAGTTCTGCGCCACATGGCGGCGGCCGACCCCGGCCTGAAGGTGCTGGTCCTGGCCACCAACCAGGGCAAGGGAGCGGCCGTGTTGCACGGCCTTCAGGCGGCGCGGCAGGCCGGCTACAGCCACGCGCTGACCATGGACTCCGACGGTCAACATCCGGCGCGCTTGATCGAAGCCTTCATGCGCGCTTCGCAGCAGCGCCCCGACGCGATGGTGCTGGGGCGGCCGGTGTTCGACGCATCGGCGCCGCTGCTGCGGGTTCGCGGCCGGCGCGTCTCGAACGGGTGGACCCACTTGGAGACGCTCGGCGCGGGCATCGCCGATTCTCTGTATGGCTTTCGCGTCTACCCGATCGCCGAATTGATGGCGGTGATGCGCGGCCAGCGCTGGATGCGGCGTTTCGATTTCGACACCGAAGCCGTCGTTCGTCTCGCCTGGCGCGGAGTCACCCCAATCAACCTGGCCGCTCCGGTGAAGTACCTGCGGCCCGACGAAGGGGGTGTCTCGCATTTTCGCTACGGCCGCGACAATCTGCTGCTGACCTGGATGCACCTGCGCCTGATGCTGGAATTCGTCGTCAGGCTGCCAAACCTGGTGTGGCGGCGCCTCACCGGCCGGCCACCGTTTCAGCCACGCTGATCGATGCGGATTTCGTTAGCAAATGCAGCCGTCGCGGGGTTGCGAACGTCTCGCCTTGACCGGCTGGTGTAAGGTGCCGGCGTCGATCGATTTGGAGCCCATTGAATGCACAGCCTGAACATGAGGCGCAGGAACCTGCTGATCGCTGCGCTCGCCGCACCCTCGCTGCCTTTACTGCACGGCTGCGCCGCGCCGTTGCCGGTGTCCCTCAATGCGGCCAGCACGCCCGCGGCCCAAGCCTTGCTGAAGGAAAGCGCCTCGGCGCACGGTCTGAAGGCGTTTCAGGCGATCCAGGACCTGAGCGTGAGCTACGGGGGCGAATGGCGCGCGCTGATCGGCAAGCTGCAGCCGGCCTTGGTGGATTCGAGTTTCCGCAACAGTTCCGAAGAGCGGCTGCTGTTGCGTGAAGGCGTGGTGGCCCAGGCGCACACGGGTTCCGGCGGGCGCAAGCAGGTGTTGCGCAAGGCCGGCAGCACGGCGCCGGGCGAGGTGCGCGTCTGGTTCAACGGTGAAGAGGCACGCGATGCGGAACGCCGCGCCGCCGCCGCCCTGGTGGCCGATGCCTACCCGCTGTTCCTGCTCGGGCCGATGTTGCTCGTGGACCGGCCTTTGGTGATGGAGCTTGGCGAGATCGAATGGGTCAACGAACACTCCTGCGATGTGCTGCGCCTGCAGTTGGCCCCGGGCCTGGGCCATGCCCGGGTGGACCAGGTCGCGCTCTTCATCGACCGCAAGGAGCGTTTGATGCGCCGGGTGCGCTTCACGCTGGACGGGCTGGAATCGACCAAGGGCGCCATCGCCGAAGTGGAAACCTTTGATCACCAGACGCTGCACGGCGTGCGCTGGCCGACCCGTTTCTACGAGCGGCTGGTGCGCCCCTTGCGCATGCCCGTGCACGACTGGAACCTGACCGGGCTGGACATCAACCGTGGACTTCGCGCTAGCGACATGGAGGGCGCGCAGTTTCAAGGTGCGGCCGTGGCACGCGCTGCCGCGTTGGCCAAGCGGCCCGCGGCGGGCTGACTCTTGAGAAACAAACGCCGGGCCGCCCCAAGTGTTTCCCACCCCCTCGGGGGGCGGACGACGTAGGTCGTCGGCCTGGGGGCGCTCTCAGGCTCGCTTGAAAAGCAGCACCGAATTCGTGCCGCCGAAGGCGAACGAATTGCTGATCGCCGCCCGCAGCCCGGGCATGGCCTCGCAATTTTTTCGCACCAGGTTCAGCCGGCACGCCGGGTCGACCTGATCGCAATGCGCATTGGGCGGCACCTGGCCGTGGTGCAACGCGAGCACCGTCACCGCCGCTTCCAGCGCGCCGGTGGCGCCCAGCAGGTGGCCATGCAGCGCCTTGGTGGAGCTGACGCGCAGCTGCTCGATGTGATTGCCCCACACGCCGCACAGCGCCTCGCTTTCGATCGCGTCGCCGACCTTGGTGGCCGTGCCGTGGGCATTGCAGTAGCCCACGTCGGCGGGCGTCAAGCCGGCCTGGCCGAGGGCCGCGCGCAAGGCCCGTTGCTGGCCCGGAGCGTCGGGTTTGGTGAGGTGCGTGGCGTCGCTGCTGAGGCCCCAGCCGGCCAGCTCCGCATAGCTGCGTGCGCCGCGTTGCCGGGCATGTGAGGACGACTCCAGCACGACGAAGGCGGCGCCTTCACCGAGCACGAACCCGCAGCGGTCGATGGCGAACGGCCGGCATGCGCTGGCGGCTTGCCCGGGCGAGAAGCTCGCCAGCGTTTGCATCGCCTGCCAGGCCGCGATGACGCCGGGCACGATCAGCGCTTCGCTGCCGCCGGCGATGGCCACATCGACCTCGCCGTGAAGGATGGCCTTGGCGGCCTCGGCGATGGCCACCGCCGCCGATGCGCAGGCCACCGAGTACGTGAGCACCGGGCCTTTGACGCCGTTGCGCATGGCCACATGGGCCGCCGGGGCATTGAGCATGAAGGCCGGGATGGTGAGCGGCGGCACCCGCCCGTTGCGGTTGCCGGCCGCGTAGGCCGCTTCGAGGGCGGACGCGCCGCCCATGCCGCAGCCCACATAGACGCCGATCCGTTCGGGATCGACATCAAGGCCGGCGCCGCAGTCTTTGATGGCCAGGTCGGCCGCGGCCACGGCGAGCTGGCTGACCCGGTCCACACCGGCGAGTTGCAGGCGTGTGAACCAGCGCGTCTCGTCGAAAGCCACCGTGGCGGCGGCGGCCGGCTTGGGCAGGTCGGGGAAGACCTCGCGAACGGCCGATTCGCCGCGCATCAACGCCGAAAAGACGCCATCGGCGTCATTGCCGTGCGGCGAGACCAAGCCGATGCCGCTGACGACCACCATGGGTTGAACCCTTAAGCGCAAGCGCCGCACTGCCGGAGACGGCAGCCGCTGCGGGCAACCGCCGTCATGCCGTTTGCGATGTCCGGAGTTCGTCCACCGCCGCGGCCAAATCGGCCAGCGTGTCGACGTTGGAATATTTTTCGGGGACCGAAATACCGTAATGGTCTTCGATCGAGAAGAGAAACTCCACCAGCGTCAGCGAATCGATGCCGTGTCCGCGCATCGACGCGTGCGGGTCGAGCGCCGCCGGCTCGACGCCGTACTTCTTGTGGATCAGGTCTTGTATTTCCTCTAGCGAACTCATTGCCCGAACTCCCTCGCGGCGCTGTCACGCTGTGCAAGCGATGCGCTGCGGCCCATCGATGTGTGCGTCGAATGATAGCTGCTAGCAGTTCGGCCAGGCGCGCCGCTCGGCAGGCCGCCAGCGCAGCGAAGCCCATGCAAACAAGATGCCCAGCAGCACACCCGCCAGCACGTCCAGCACCACATGTTGTTTGATCGCAAGCGTGGAGTAGACGATCAGCATCAACCAGCCGCCGTTCAGCACGCGCAGCCGCCGCGGCGCGCTCACCTGACGCAACAAGTGGTCGACCCAGATCGCGCTGAACACGGCCGTAGCCACGTGCAGCGAGGGGCAGGCGTTGCCGGCCGCATCCACACCCTGAAGCATCGCGAAGGCAGGGTGGCGCGCCAAGTCCAGCCCCTGCACGAGCGCAGGCACGGCGGTGGGGACGAAGTAAAAGCACGCCAAGCCCGCCAGACACAGCGCACCGATCCATAAACCGTAGACGATCAGCTGGCGCAGGCCCAACTGCAGGCCGGGCGCGATGCCCACATACAACCAAAGCGACACGTACGGCACGAGAGCCGCGGGCTGGAAGGGAATGGCGCGGTCCAGCGCTGTCAGCGGCATCTGAATCACCGGATAGGCCGGATGGCGCAGCACGTGGAAGTACGCCACGAAGAAGACCCACATGAACAAGGAGATGCCGACGGCCTTCAACCAAAGCAGTCGACGCATCCGCAGCCACGTCTGCGCCGTCCAAGGGGAGCCTTTGCTGGCAGGCGCTTCGATGCGCGTGGGCCGTTGTGGGGTTCTGCGCTCCGGCACGGGGGTGGCTGCGGGTGAGGGGGGTGGGCAAAAGCGGGTGGAGATTACCAGTTGCCCATACCGGAAATGGCGGGTCCGCCGCCACCTCTGGGGTGACATGGCGGAGCCGGCCCTGGCAAAGACCGGCTCGAGATGAATTTTGGGATAATCCAAGCGTCACTTCGATGACCGCGCCGCGCTTCGGCAGCCAGCGCGCATCCCGGCCCACGCTGCTTACCTCTCACCGCCGTCAGGCTGTCATGACCCAGGCGACAAACTCCTCCCCTGCGCCCGCTGTCGAGCACGCTGGTGGCATGCTTGCCGGGGGAGGCCTGGGCGCTCGGGTGCGCCCGGGCGCCCGACAGCGGCTGGGGCGCATGCTGCGCACCTTGCTCGTGCCGCTGGCCTGGTTGGCGCTGCAGATGCAACTGCTGCTGCTGGGGCTGGTGTCGATCGTGTGGAACATGGTTGCGCTGGCGCTGTATCCGTTGCTGCCGCGCGCGACGGGCAGGCGCCTGGGGCGGGCGATGATCTCTTGGGGTTACCGCATGTTTTGGCGCGTTGCTGCGTGCAGCGGCATGCTCCGGCTCGATACGCGGGCGCTGGACGCACTGCGCGACGAGCCCGGCCTGATCGTGGTGGCCAACCACCCCAGCATGCTCGACGCGCTGATGCTGGTGGCGCGGCTCCCCCGCAGCGCCTGCGTGATGAAGGCCAGCCTGATGCGCAACCCGTTTCTGTGGCCGGGTGCGCGGCTGGCGCGCTACATCCGCAACGACTCGCCGCACGGCATGGTGCGGCGGGCGGTTGAAGACCTGCACCACGGCGGGCAGCTGGTGCTGTTCCCCGAGGGCACACGCACCACGCGGCAGCCGATCAACGCCTTCCGCCCCGGCTTCACGCTGATCGCCAAGCTCGCGCAGGCGCCGATCCAGGCGGTCTTCATCGACTCCGATTCGCCTTATCTCGGCAAAGGCTGGCCGCTGTGGCGCCTGCCGCCGTTGCCCATCGTGTTCTCGGTGCGCATGGGCCGGCGCTTCGCGCCGCAGCAAGACCACGCCGCGCTGCTGGCCGAGATCGAAGCCCACTTCGCCGCGGGCGTGCACCGGCCGCAGGCTTCGGCGAAATGAACTTTGTGAAGATCAGGCGGCCGTCGCGCCCCGCGGTGCGCGGTGCGCGGTGCGCAGCGGGCGGCCCGTTGCGGCAGCCCGCGCCGCAACCGATGAGCCTGGCGGCATCGTCAGATCATCGCGCCGTTGATCGAGATCACCTGCCCGCTGATGTAGCCGGCCCGCACGGACGCCAGAAAGCCGACCAAAGCCGCCACCTCGGGCGCGGTGCCGGCCCGCTTCATTGGCACCATGCGCTCGATCATCGCCTTGTCGAACACTTGCCCGGCCATGCCCGAATCGATGATGCCGGGGGCCACCGCATTCACCGTGATGCCGCGGCTGGCGACCTCGAGCGCCAGCGCCTTGGTCGCGCTGTTGAGCGCGCCCTTGGCGGCGGCGTAGTTCACCTGGCCTCGGTTGCCGGCAAGGGCGGCCACCGAAGTGATGTTGATGATGCGGCCCCAGCGGGTGCGGATCATCGGCATCATCAGCGGCTGCGTCACGTTGAAAAAACCGTTCAGCGACACGTCGATCACCTCGCGCCATTGCGCCTCGCGCAGCGCCGGAAAGACCGCGTCGTCGTGCTTGCCGGCGTTGTTGACCAGGATCTGCACCGGCCCTTGCGCGAGCAGCCTCTCGCAGGCGGCGTGGGTGGCGGTGCGATCGGTCAGATCGAATGCGCAGGCTTCGGCGCTGCCGCCGGCGGCACGTATTTCATCCGCCAAGGCCTGCGCAGCGTCCAGCCGATGGTTCGCGTGCGCGATGACATGCGCGCCGTCTTGCGCCAGTTGCAGCGCGATCGCGCGGCCGATCGCACCACTGGCCCCGGTGACCAGCGCGCGTTTGTTGGAAGCAGCTTCGTTCATGGCATTGGCACCGGTGTGTTCAGCACCACCGCCGCGCGCCCGTCGGCGAGAACGCGGCCCGCATGATGCACGGCAAACGCGTACAGGATCTGGCGCTCGTCACCGGCTTGCCGGGTGGCTTCGATGCGCAGCTCGTCGGGCTGGGCCGCGGGCAAGTCGTGCAGCGTCAGCACATGCAGCTGCGTGCCGCGCACGCTGGCCAGGTAGCCGGCGCGGATGTCCTGGCCGGCCGCCCGGCCGATCAGTGCGCCATGCAAGGCCATCGCCTGCGCGGCGTATTCGATCAGCGTGCAACTAAGCAGGCCGCCGCGGGTGCGCAGCGGGTGGTGGGCGTCGCGGTGGTTGTGCGCGCCGCAGACGATGTGTTGCACGTCCCACTCCTCAAGACGCGACAGCAGGCACATCGCACCGCTGTGCGGAACCAGCCGCGCGATGCCTTCCCGGTCGAGCGTGCCGGCAGGGCTCATCGCGCCTCGCTGCTCACGTCCAGCTGAAGCCTGAGCGTGGGCAGGTAGTCGATGACCAGCGTCCGCCGCCCAGGCTCGCGCGCCAGCGCCTGCAACAGCGGCAGCGCGCGCGCCGCGGGCGTGCTGGCGCGCAACGACTCGAGCGACGGGTCGTCGCACACGCTGAACGGCCCGGCTTCGCTCGAGTGAACCAGCGCAATGCGCAGCGCCGCCAGCGATTGCGCCGAGGCCTCGGGCGTCAGGACGAGGGCCAGGCCGAAGCTGTCGGCCAACGGCCGCTTGGCGTGCAAGGGCTCGGGATAGGGGGTGTCGCTGGCAACCAGAAGCACCGGCACCTTCAGCGACAAAACCTTTGAGCCGGCCTCGATCAAACCGGCCGCGAAGCCCGCGTTGAAGGCGCACAAGCTGGTCGAAGGCGCCCGGCTCGCCACGGCAATGTGCCAATAGCCCGCAGGCGCGTTGTGCACCGAATTGGCAAACCGCGTCGGCGAGATGAGCCGGTTGTCGCTGGCCAGCGTTTCGCAGATGGAGTGGCAGTTCACACCCTCGCCGCTGGACGAGGTGAACACGCTGGCCAGCGCCTGCGGGTCCATCTGGCCCAGGGTCACGGCCTCGTCGGCGACGGCCATCGCCACCTTGATGGCGTCTCCGGCGCGGCGCCGCTCCGCGGGCGGCAGGCGCAGCGGCGAGGGCACCTGCGTTCGTCTGGCGGTGTGCGCCTGGGTCCCGCGCAACACGGCCTGCGCCGCATCCCAGGAGTCCAGTCCCGGCCCCAGCAAACCGACACTGCGCACGAACACCTTCATCGTGCGCTGCCCAGAATCAAGCTGGCGTTGGAGCCGCCGAAACCGAAGGAATTGCTCAGCACGGTGCGCAACGGGACACGGCGGCTGCTGCGCACGTAGTCGGCTTGCAGGGTCGGGTCGGGTGTTTGCAGATTGAGGCCCCCGGGCAGCAGCCCGTCGCGCAGACACAGCAGGCTGATGGCCGCCTCGACAGCGCCGGCCGCACCGAGCGTGTGGCCTGTGGCTCCCTTGGTGGAACTGCAAGCGGTGCGGTTGCCAAACACGGCAGCCACCGCACGGTCTTCAGCCGAGTCGTTGCTCGGCGTGGCGGTGCCATGCAGGTTGATGTAGTCGATGTCTTCAGGCTTCACACCGGCATCGCGCAGCGCGGCCCGCATGGCTTCGATCGCGCCAATACCTTGCGGGTGCGGCGTGCTCATGTGGTGGCCATCGTTGCTTTCACCCATGCCCAGCAGCCAACCCTGGGGCGCCTGGCAGTCACGTTCGAGCAGCGCAAACGCGGCGGCTTCGCCAATCGACAGGCCACAGCGCTGTGCGTCCCAAGGCCGGCAGATCTCGGGCGACAGCAACTCCAGCGCATTGAAGCCGTAGAGCGTGGTCAGGCACAGGCTGTCCACCCCGCCGACCAGCGCCGCGTCGACCAGCCCGGCCTCGATCAGGCGGGCCGCGCTGCCGAACACCTTGGCGCTCGACGAGCACGCGGTCGACACCACCCAGCTCGGCCCTTGCAGCCCCAGCGCCCGCACCGCGAAAGCGCCCAGGGAAAACGTGTTCTGGGTTTGTTCGTAGTGAAAGTCAGCCGGCAGTGCGCCGCCGCGCGCGCGCCTGCGGTAGGCCAGTTCGGTTTGCAGCAGACCGGAGGTGCTGGTGCCCAGCAGCACCGCCACGCGGTGCGCACCCCAGCGCTTGCGGGCGGCATGCACCGCATCGGCAAAACCGTCGGTCTGCAAACCCAACCAGGCCAGGCGGTTGTTGCGGCAGTCGAACTCATCCATGCCCGCGGGCAGGCTCACGTCGTCGAGCCCCGGCGCCACACCCAGCCAAGTGGGCAGGTCCACGTCCAGAAAGCGCGTCTGGGACAGGCCGGATCGGTCGGCCCGCAGCGCCTGCAGCGTCGGCGCCCGCCCGGCTCCGAGTGCGCTGGTGATGGTGTAGTGGCTGATGGCCAGCGGTGTCATCGGGTCTCCTCCGTGGGAGCGTGCCGCGCGGGTTCCGCCAAGGCCGGCGCGTGCGACGCGTCGGCGGCGACCCTGGCCACCAGCAGCACGTTGGCAAACGGCGTGCCCTGGCTCATCGGCCGGCTCTCCACCTCGAAGCCCAGCACGCGCAGCCTGGCGATCCACTGCGGCAGCGGGCGGCCGAACTGCGGTGTCATGGGGTGCCCGCGCACCAGGGTCACGATGCGGTCCACCCATTGGCTGACGAGGAAACGCCGCCGCGATTGCGCGTCACCCACCCGCAGCAGCAGCCGCCCGCCAGGCGCGAGCGCCGCCCGCACGCGCGCCAGAACATCGTCCTGCTCGGCCACGCTGATGTAGTGCAGCACGTCGAGAATGACCACCGTGTCGGCGCCTGCGAACGGGGCGTGCCGCATGTCGCCACAAATAAGGCGGGTTGAAGCGCCGAGCGCGGCTTGGGCTCGGTCAATGTCTCGTTGCATCAGGTCAATGCCGGTGACGGTGACGCCCACCGGCGCAGCCGCCCACTCTGGCGGCCAGCGGCCGCTGCGCGCCAGTTGCTCCGCGGCCCGCAGCAGGCTGGCGAGAAGCCCCTGCCCGCAGCCGATGTCGAGCACGCGCGCGTGCGGCGGCATCAGCCCGTGGCGCAGCAGATGTTGGAACACCGGGTCGATGCTGAGCTTGCCGCGCGCGTGATACCACGCGAAGCGGCCGGCACGGCGGTAAGGCGCGCTGGCCAGGCCGACCAGCGATGTCCAGGCTGCGGCCGTCATGCGGCGTTCTCTGGGCGCACCGCTTCGGGCAGCGTCACCGCGCGCAGGCCGTGTTGCTCAAAGCGCTTCAGCAACTCGGGCAGCACCTGCAGCAGCACCGGCTGGCCGTTCGGCGCGCGCGCGGCGTTGCCGTCGTGCAGCAGCAAAATGTCGCCGGCGGCGAGGCCCCGCGTCAACTTGTCGAGCACCCGCATCGGCTGGCGCTGCACCGTGTCGAAGCCGCGCCGCGTCCAGCTCACGAGCCGCAGGTTCATGCGCTGCAGCACCGGCGCGAGCAAGGGGTTGCGCAGCCCGGCCGGCGCGCGAAAGAAGCGCGGCAGTTCGCCGGTGATGTCGGCCAGCGTGTCCTGGGCGCGGCCGATCTCGCGCGCAAACCCGCGCATGCCGAGAAACGCAAAGTTGTGCGCATGCCGATGGGTGTGGTTCTGCACACTGTGACCGCGGCGGGTGATTTCACGGCACAGGGCGGGGTGCTGGTGTGCGCTCTGGGCGATGCAGAAAAACGTGGCGCGTGCCTTGTGCGCGTCCAGCACATCCAGCACCCAAGGCGTGACGGCCGGGTCGGGCCCGTCGTCGATGGTGATCGACACCTCCTGGCGCGCCGCCGAATCAGCCGGCAGCCGCAGCAGGTTGTCGCCCAGCCATGTCGAGCGCGGCCACAGGGCGGTGGCCACGAGCACCGCGTGATTCAAGCCGACGCCGCCCACGACCCAGGGCCACAGCGCCGGAGCCTGCGCGACGGCCAGGCCCGCCCCGAGATGGCAGGCGACGCTGGCCTTGACGAGAAACGGCGGGCGCCAGGCGCTCGCGGCCGAAGCGGGCAGTGGGGGCGGTTGAGGTTGCATTCAGAGAAGTGCCGCGGTCGGTGCCTGGACAATGCGGGCCCGGGTTTACCGAACCAGGGCCGTCGGAGATTTTCCCATAGCGGCCGGGTTGCTCAATCCCGGGATGGTCTTATGAAGGCCGCCGACAGCACCAGGCACAACAACGCACCCGGGGCCACCACCTGGCCGATGGCATGCAGGGCCGGAATGCCAGACCCGGCCAGCAGCCCGAACGAGAGCACCGTGGTCAGGTTGGCCAGCGCCAGCGAGGCCAGCGTGTCTTCGTCGGCATGGCCCTGGTGGCGCAGGTGGTCGAAGAACAGCGCGTAGTTGGAGCCGATGGCCACCATCAGCAAAAAGCCGACCAGGTGCAGGATGCCCAGGGCAGCCCCGCTGGCGGCCAGCCCGGCCAGCACGATCAGCACTGCCGCCGCGAGCGGCTGGCTCAGGCGCCACAAGCGGCGCGCCGAGCGCAGGTGAAACGCCAGCAGCGCGCACACGGCCAGCGCACCGAGCAGGGCTTGCAGCATGGCTTCGCGCAGATAGCGCGAGTACATGGCGCCGAGTTCGCCGCCGATGTCGACGACCCGCGCCCCGGGCAGATCGGCCAGTGCGGCGCGCACCTTGCCGGCATCGACACCCTTTGAATCCGCCTGCAGCGTGAGCAACGCGCGCCACGGACGGTCTTTGGTCCCGGGGACCAGCAGCGCGTCGATCGCACCGGCCAGGGGCGTGGCCTGAAGCGCGGCGCGGTCCAGCAGGGCTTGGGTGCGGGCCGACTGCACATCGGTGATGAAGGCACCCAGGCGCTCGGCTTTCAGCGGGCCCTGCGCGGTGGCCTGTGCGAGCGCGGTGGTCAGCGTCGTTGTGTCGGGCAGGCTGGCGCGCCGCCGGGCCTGCGTGGCCGGGCTGGGCAGCATGCGGGCCGGCGAGTCATAACCCAGTAGCAGGCCCTGCGCAACCAAGGCATCCAGCCGTTGGCCGGCCTGCTCGGCCAGCGCCAACACCTTCGCTTCGTCGGGCGCAGAGACAGCCACCAGCGCACCGCTCTCGGGCGCGCCCAGGTCGGCGCGCAGTTCCGCGTCCAGTTGCAACTCCGCAGGGCTGATCGGGCTGAGGGAGCTCAGGTCGCCGCGCCAGGGCGATGGCAGCAGGACCAGTGCGATCAGCGCCACCAGCGTGAACAGCCAAAGCGTCCAGCGCGCTCCGATGTGGCCCAGCGCGGCGGCCGCTTTGGCCATCCACCGGCCCAGCCGCCGCCGCATGCCTTCACCCGGCGCGCCGTCGGGGGCCAGCGTGGGGAATACATAGCGCGTGGTCAGCGCCGCGGCGGCCAGCCCGGCCATTGAAAAAACCCCCAACTGCGCCAGCCCCGGGAAGCCAGAGAACACCAGCGCGGCAAAGCCGCACAGCGAGGTCCACAGCCCCAGCCGCACGGTGGGCCAGTGGCGTTCGATCCAGCGGTCGGCGCCGGTTCCCCCGCCCGGCGAGGGACGCGCCTGAATCAGGTAGTAGATGGCGTAGTCGACCGCCTCGCCGATCAGGGTGGTGCCAAAGCCCAGCGTGATGCCATGCACCTGGCCAAAACCCAGGCTCACCGCGGCAATGCCGGCCACCACGCCGGTGCCCACCGGCAGCAGGGCCGTGGCCAGCGCGCGCACCCCGCCGAAGGCCACCAGCAACAGGCCCACCATGATGACGCTGCCGGCGATGGCCAGCCGCTCGACTTCGGATTTGATCTGGGCGCGCGAGCTGACCCCGAAGGTGCCCGCGCCGGACATCAGCAGGCTCAAGCCCTTGGCCGCATGCGGCTGGAAGCTGGCGTGAACCAGGGCCAGCGCGCGTTCCTGGCCGTCCAGGTCCGAGCCTTCGGCGCGGGTGGTTGCGACGATCACCGCGCGCGCAGCGCGGCGCGACACCCACACGCCGCCTTCACTGCGCGGCGCCTGGCTGGGCAGCATGGACTCGGCCATGCGCACCGTTTCACCGGTCGGGTCGCGCAGCAGCGTGGGCTTGACCATCGAGCCGGCCGGCGTGCCCAGCAAGGCCAGGGTCTCTTCGATGCCTGAACGCAGGCCATCGGCGGTGAAGCGCTGCGCGTCGACCGCCGGGCTGAGCAGGTAGCGGTGCTCGAACAGGAACGCACCGGCAGCCTGCCAGGCCGACGCATCGCCGTTGTTCACCGCATCGAATGCGCCGCTCTGCCGCAGCGTTTGCGCCAGTTGCAAGGACGCTTCGCTGCGCGCTTCGGCCGAGCCGCCCTCGATGCCGATGAGCACCAGCTTGGCGGCGATGCCGGTGCGCAGCTGGTCCACCAGCACCGCTTGTTCGGCCGTGGGCGTGGAAGGCAGAAAGGCCGACAGGTCGGCCACGTAAGTGCTGCGCGCCGTGACCCACACGGCAGCGACGCCGCAGACCAGCCACACCGCCAGGGCGCGCCGGCGTTGCAGCAGGGTGGCCCCGGCCGTTAGGCGCTGCATCCGGGGCTGTCAGGGCGACGCGCTGGCCGGCCGGGCGGCCGGTCGAGCCACCGCGGTCATCGGGTCGATGCTCATCACCGAGCGGTCGCCATCGGGCAGGGCCACCAGAACCTCTCGCACCACACCGTGCTGGCCGGCCACCCGCACCGAGATCACCTGCGAGCGCAAGCGCGCGTCGCGCGGCACCATTTCGAGCAGCCACAGTTGGGCGTTGCCCGACACGTTGATCTTGAAGTTGCGCTCCAGCGACTCGCGGTTGCCCGTCAACGTGCCGCGAATGGCTTCGACGATGACGGCAGCCTCCGGCGCCGAGTCGAGCGCCATCGTTCGGGAGCGGTTGCCCTGGCTCAAGGTCAGCGTGTTGCCGCTGATCGCGATGCGTTCGCGCCGCGGCTTGAGCGTCTCGCGCACAAAGGTGTCGGGGGCCTCGAAGCTCAGCGTGCCCGACGATTCGAGCGTTTGCTCCAGCATCGCCACCTGGCGCCGCTCGGTGAACGTGGCCTCGCCGGCCTTCACCTGCGCGAGGGTTTGCATCAGCTGCGCCAGGTCCAGGCCCTCGGCGCCAAAGCCTGCGGCAGGCCACCCCAAAGCGCAGGCCAGCGCGCAGGCCTGCGCGGCCCCGTGCTGCCAATCAAAGGACCACCGGCGTGGGGGAGTTTGCATCGTCGGCCCAAAAATCGAAGAAGTTGAACCAGTTGTAGGGCGCCTCAATGCACAGCGATTCGACAATCTGTACATAGCGTTCCATCGCGGCGTGAATTTGCTTGTCCATGTCGGTGCCGCTGCTGGCCGGACGCTGGCTGAAGTCGGCCAGCTCGATGAAGCGCAGCTCATAGTTTGCGCCGCCATGGTAAAGGCCGGCCATGAAAACCACCGGCCGCCGCAGCAATGCCGCCAACCGAAACGGGCCATCGGAAAAGCGCGCCGGCCGGCCCAGGAACGGCATCCACAGCGTGCGCGAACGTCCGGAGGGGCTGGGCAGCGTGCGGTCGGCCAGCAGCCCGGCGATGCCGCCTTGGTCGAGCCAGTCGCGCAAGCCCAGCATCGCGTCGATGCGCCCCAGCGCGATCGTGTGCAGCTGGGTCTTGGGGGCGATCGCGGCCAAGGTGCTGTTGATCAACCTGGCGTTGTCTTCATACATCACCATCGCCACCCGCACGCCCCGGCTCTGCCCCACCGATCGCAGGGCTTCGAAGCTGCCCAGGTGGGCTCCCACCATCAGCGCGCCTTTGCCGGCGGCCAGCGGCGCGTCCATCACCTCGATGCCATTCGTGCGCAACACCAGTTCATCGCAGCTTTCCTGCAGCAGATAGACGCGGTCCAGCACGGTCGCCGCAAATGTGTGGACGTGGCGGTAGATGTCGCGCCAGCCGACCGGCCGGCCCAGCGCGCGGGCCAGGTAGCGCGACGACTCGCGCCGAACCGAGCCGCCCAGCAGCAGGAAATACAGCGTGATGGGGTGCAGCACGCAGCGCGCCACCCGGCGCCCGGCCGTGAGCGCGATCCAGCGCATCAGGCGCAGCGTCCACAGGTTGCTGCGCTCCTGCCGATGCGTCCACTCGGGCGCGCCGCCGTCGCGCGGGCGCCCCACACCGTCGCCCGTCCCGTCGCTCGTCCTGTCGCTCGTCCCGTCGCCCGTTCCTTCGCTCGTTCCTTCGCTCGTCCGCGCGCTCATTGGGGGCGTGTCTCGCTGGCGGGCTCGAAGTGCCCGGACGCGGTGAGCCGCTCCCCCTGCCGGACATCAAAGTGCACCCGGCCGTTGTTCGAGCGCAGGGCCAGGCTCAGCACCGCACCCGGCAGCACTGGCGCGAGAAACTTGGCGACGCCGATCCGCGGCCGGGGCCCGACCGCCGTGGCGAATTCGGGTTGGCGCAGAACCGCCTCGATCACCTCGGCCAGCAGCGCCACGCCGGGCAGCAGCGGGTTGCCCGGAAAATGGCCCTGGAACGCAGGGTGATCGGCGGGGAAGTGCAAGCTGACCATGGGCATCGTGCGTTGGCGCTCAATCCCGCGGCCGGGCCGATGTGTCGCTGATCCAAACCGCAGCCAGCTGCGCCAGCCGTTCCGCGGGGAGCTTGCCCGTGGGGTCGCGCGGCAACGACGGCACAAAGATCACCCGCCGCGGCAGAAAGGCCGCATCGATGCGCGAGCGCAAGGCGGCCAGGATGCGCTCGCGTGTCAGCCCGGGGGCCACCACGAACGCGATGAGTCGAACCACCTTGCCCGTCGCCGCATCTTTCTCCGGGGGCAGCCACAGGGCACCGTCTTGAACGCCTTCGACCATGTTCAGGTGATGGTTCAAGTGACTCAAGGAACTGCGCTTGCCGGCAATGTTGATCAGGTCGTTGGAGCGGCCGAGCAGCCTGAAATGCTGCTCGTCAATTACGTCCAGCACATCGGCCAGCGGGGTAGGCACCGCCACGTGGCCGCCGCTGATGACGCTTTGCTCGCCGTTGCCCGACAACACCAGCCCGCGGTAGGTCTGCCACTCCGCGCCAGCGGTGGTGCGCCGCGTGGCCACCTGGCCGGCCTCGGTGCAGCCGTAGATTTCCATCAACGGGGCCGCAAGCATCGCTTCGGCACGCGCCGCCATTTGCGGCGACAAGGGCGCGGTGGCACAAACCACCAGGTCGGCCGGCGGCACATCGAGCCCGGCTTCCAGCAGCGCGCGCAAGTGCAGCGGAGTCGTGACCAGCATGCGCGGGCGCGGCACACGGGCCAGCACGCGCACGATGTCGGCGGGGTAGAAGGGCCGCTCGGTGTCGAACGCGGCACCCCCGAGCAAGGCGACCAGCACGCTCGATTCGAAGCCGTACATGTGCTGCGCGGGCACGGTGGCGACGAGCGAGACACCGATGAGGTCGGTGCGGCCCATGTGCTGTGCCAGCCGCTCGACGCCCGCCGCGGTGTTGCGCACCAGCAATCCCCACGGCTTGGCATGCGGGACAGGGCTGCCCGTGGAGCCGGAGGTCAGGACCTGCGCCGTCACCGCCGCGGCATCGATGCGCGGGGCTTGCACGTCTGCGGACTGCTCTACAGCGCTGGCCGTCACATGCTGCAGCGTTGGCAGGGCGGGAGCGATCGCGCCTTCGTCGATGAGCCCATAGGCGTCGGGAAAGAGATCGCGCAGGCGCGCCACGGTGTCGGGCGTGTGGTTGGGGGGCAGCAGATTGGACTGGCCACGCAGCATGGCCGCCCCCAGGCCCACCGCGAACCGATACCGGTCGGTGCTCAAGTTGAGGACCTCGCCCCGCGCGGGCATGCGCGCGGCCAGCGCCTGAACATCGGCCAGGTACTGGCGGCGCGAGATGGCATGGCCGGCGCGCCAGGCCAGCGGCGCCTCCAGCTGCGCGCTCCAGATCAGCGGCAGGCCGCTCATGATCTGGGTGCGCCCGGGTCGGGTGGTGACGCTGCCGGCGGCGGGTTCGGCTGCATGTAGGCCCGAATCGCGTCGGTCATGCTGACGCGTTCAAATTCCGGATGCAGCCAATAGCGCAGCAGGTGCTCGGCGCCGAACATCAGCGCCACCGCCAGCGGGGTCAGCAAGTTGGCGAAGGTCGCCCAGGTCTCGAACGCGGCGCCGGCATACAAGGCCAGCGACACCCCGGCCATCAGCACGAAGTAGATCGTCCAGGCCAGCGTCACCTTGCGCGTGTAGACCCGCATCGGCGGCGTCAGGTGCCGGTGCACACGCTCGGCCAGGCCGGAGATGAGCGGAGTGAGCCCCGGTCGCAGCGTGGCGCCGAACCAGATGGCCAGACAGGCGTGAATGAGCACATGCTGGGCCACATAGAGCCGTTCGGCCGACATGTCGGCGCCCGCCGCCGCTCGAACAGACAAAGCCACGATGGCGGCCAGCGCGGCCACGCTCAGCAGGCGCTGGTGTGCTCGCCAGGCCCAGACAGCGACGGCCGCCAGCATCGGCGTGAGCAAGGCCACCGCGCTCCATGGCGATGCCGGAGCGCCGATCATCAGCCACTGCGATCCCGCCACGTAGGCCAGGCTGGCCACTGCCGCCAGCACATAGCGGGCCTGCATGACCATCACTTAGACGGTGCGATGGCCGGCGATGTGCTCGACCAGGCTGGCCAGCGACGTGAAGATGCGAACATTGTCCTCATCGTCCGATCGCAGCTGGAAACCGTAGCGCTTGGAAACCACCAGGGCCACCTCCAGGATGTCGATCGAGTCCAGCCCCAAACCTTCGCCGTAAAGCGGCGCTTGCGGGGCTATGGTGTCGGGCGAGATGTCCAGGTTGAGGGCCTCAACCAGGAGTGCAGCCACTTCACGCTGCAGGTCGTTTTGGACAGAAGTCATGCGTATCCGGGGTTCGATGTCGCCCGTCGCCGGACGGCCTGTGAGGCCAGCGCTGCGATGGAACTGCGTTCCTTTCCACAGGGAAACAGCGCTGGCTGCGACGGCCATGACTTTACCAGAGCATGCTTGGCGCGACGCCGGCCTGGATGGCTCGCATGGAGGGCCGAAGTATCATGAACTTCAGTACTCCTCCCACTCCGAGCCGGTGAATGACGCCCGGCCCTTGCCATGGCCCCGCCCTCAGTGAACGACCGCGATGTCGAACTCGTGCACCTGCCGCACAGCGCGCTGACCCATTACTATGCCGACGGCGACGCGCAGGCGCGTCAAGCGTTCCTGCGCCGCACCTTCGACGATACCGCGGTCGACTACAACCGGCTCGAAAAACTGCTGGGCCTGGGCACCGGCTCGTGGTACCGGCGCGGCGCGCTTGTGCGAGCCGGTTTGAAGGCCGGCATGCAGGTGGTCGATGTGGGCATGGGCACCGGCCTGGTGGCGCGCGAGATTTTGCGCATCACCGCTGAACCGCAGCGTTTGGTTGGGGTGGACCCCAGCCCGGGCATGATGGCCCAGGCGCATCTGCCCGCTGGTGTGCGCTGCGTCGAAGGCTGGGCCGAGAAGTTGCCGTTGCCCGATGCCAGCGCCGATTTTTTGGTGATGGGCTACGCGCTTCGCCACATTGCCGACCTGGCCGCCGCGTTCAGTGAGTTTCACCGCGTGCTCAGACCCGGCGGCACCTTGCTGGTGCTTGAGATTTCCAAGCCCGAGGGAAAAGCCGCCACCCGGCTGCTCAAGGTCTACATGCGCGGCATGGTTCCGCTGATGGCGCGGCTGGTGGCGCGCCAGCCCGGCACGCCGATGTTGTGGCGCTACTACTGGGACACGATCGAGGCCTGCGCCCCGCCCGACGCGGTGCTGCGAACCCTGTCCGGCGTGGGCCTGTCGAATGTGCGGCGGGACGTGGCGCTGGGCATCTTTTCCGAGTACTCCGCACGGCGCTGACGAGTCCCTGGCGCGAACGGCGGCGCGCGCGGCTTGGTAACGAACATCGCGTGCTTCGCACACAAACCTTCGTGCCGATGCCCGCGTTGCGAGTCGATTCGTTTCGGTTCGTCCGCAACACCAAGGCTTGAGCGGCGGCCGCTTTGGACCTTCGCCGAAGCATTCACTTTGGTCACTTGTTGCGTCCGGCACCGGCTTCTTATGCTCGCTCTGTACCAGTCTTCATGCCGGTTGATTCCGAACGCGGCGCACTGGCTTGCTCCATGGATCGTTCACCATGCATGTACGCACTGCCTATTCCTGCACATCACGGCTGGGCCGATCGTCGGTTCTTGGCATCGCGCTGTGGCTGACCGCCTGTGGTGGCGGTTCGTACGGCGGCGGCAAAAAGCCGAATACGGATGGCAACCCGTCGCCGCTTGCCGGCTCGTCGCTGTCGCAACAGGTCAATGAACGCGCCGACGCGGCGAGCTACAAGCCAGTCACGTACGACAACGCGGCGAAGAAGGGGCCACGCATCATCGTGTTGCCGGGCGAGATCAAGAGCAACAACGCGACCTTCGTACAACAGGTTTCGACGAACAACATCGCCGACTTCGGTGAACTCGAGCTGACGCGCGCCAACTTCACGGTGCTCGAGCGCACGGCCCTCGGACCGCTGCTGCGCGAAATGGAGCTCGCGTATAACGTCGGCGACCCCAAGGAAGCGCAGCGCGCGTTCCAGAAGGGAAAACTGCAAACCACACGCTGGGTCGTGAAATTCGACATCCTGAAGGCCGAGCCGGTTGCCGCGGCGGCGGGCGGAATCGATGGCGGCGCCGCGGCGCGCCTGATCAACATCTTCGGCGGCAATACCAAGGCCGGCCAGGCTGGCGCGGTCACGGTCGATTCGTTGAAGACCAGTGAGGCGGCCAAGGTCTGGGTGATCGGCATGCGCTACAAGATCATCGACGCCAACTCCGCCGAGCAGGTGGCCAATGGCTACATCGAAGACAAGATGGAAATGGGCAAGACGGCGGCAAGCGTGCTTGGGGTGTCCAAGAGTGCAAGCGGCCAATTGACTCTCGACTCGCTGGTGCAGCGCCTGGTGCAAAAAGGCGTGGCCGAGATCGATGCGAAGTACAAGTGACCGCGGGCACGCTCGTGCCCCGATGGCACGCTTGATCGCCGGCACGATGCGGGTGTTTTGGCTCGCGGCACTTTTCATATGCAGCGTGCAGGCCGCCACGCTCGACAGTGGCCCGCGTGTGGCGCTCGTGATCGGCAACGCCGGCTATCCCACGATGCCGCTGAGCAACCCGTTGAACGACGCGCGCGCGATGGCCGATACCTTGAGCCAGATCGGCTTCAAGGTCGTCACCGTGCAAAACGCCTCGCAGAAGCAGATGTTCGACGCCGTGCGGCAGTTCGGCGACGCTCTGAAAGGCGGCGTGGGGCTCTTCTACTATGCCGGCCACGGCGTGCAGGTGAAGGGCCGCAACTTCCTGATCCCGGTCGACGCGCTCATCGAACGCGAGGATGAGGTGCCCTATAAGGCTTTCGACGTGGGACTCGTGCTCGAGAAGATGGAAGCGGCAAAGAATCCGCTGAACATCGTGATCCTCGATGCCTGCCGCAACAACCCGCTGGCCCGGGGCTCGCGGTCGGCGACGACGGGACTTGCGCAAATGGATGCACCGAGCGGATCGATCGTCGCCTTTGCGACCGCGCCGGGCGCGGAGGCGGCCGACGGGGCGGGTGCCAACGGCATGTACACGGGCCACCTGTTGAGGAACATGGTCACGCCGGGGCTGAAGGTGGAAGAGGTGTTCAAGCGCACCCGAGTCGCTGTCAAGCAGGACTCGTCGGGCCGGCAAATTCCCTGGGAGAGCACCTCGCTTGAAGGCGACTTCTACTTCACGTCCCCCACGGGCGGTGTGTCGCCGCCGCTTGCCGACAGCGCCGCGGTGGAGAACGAGCTGTGGTCGCTGATCAGCCAATCGAACAGCCCGTCCGCCTACCGAGCCTACGTTGAAAAATATCCTAACGGCCGTTATGCGCAGCAAGCGCAGGCGAAGGCCGACGGGGTGACGCCAGTGACTGCGGCGCCTGCGCCGGCCGTCCCGCCATCGCGCTCCGAGGCTGGTTTTTCGTTCTCCGCCGCGGAAGAGAAGATGGACCGTGCGACACCCGAAGGCCGAGCAGTGGCGTTCAAACGGGCGATTTCCGCAACGCCCTGCGCTGCCTCGCGCCAGAGCGCGCGAGTGCGGCTGCAGTTGACGGAAAACCAGCGCGCCTCGACCTCGTCGAGCGATGGACTGTTCAGCCTTGCGCTGGGCGAGCGCTTGCGACAGGCGGGCATGCGTGTCGTGGCGACCGGCGCGGCCGACTACGTGGTGCAGGGCACGGTCGCGTCGCAGGCGAGGGCGAATCGGCGCCTGGCTGTGAATGAGATTTCGGTGAACGCGGCAATCACGCTCGCATCGACCAAGGGGCAGGCGGTGTCCAGCCAAATCTCTCGCGAGGAGTCGTATGCCGGCTCCGATGTGCAAGCCGCCTACACCGACCTGATTCAAGGCCAGGCGAGTGATATGGCCGCGAAGCTGTTCGCTGACCTCTGCCGGCGCTGAGGGCTGTTTTTCGGGTTCGCTATCCGCCTACTCGACGCGCGCCCCACTGGCCTTGACCACCGCCTGGTACTTCGCCAACTCGGTCTTGACGAATTCGCCGAACTGCGCAGGCGAGCCGGCCATCGGCTCAGCCATCAGCGTGGTGAGCCGGGTCTTGAGTTCGGGCGAATTGAGGGCGTCGACAAACGCTGTGTTCAAACGCTGCGTGATCTCCGGCGGCAACCTGGCCGGACCGAACAAACCGAACCAGGTGTTGACATCGAAGCCCGCCAGTGCCGAGCCGGCCTCGGCGATTGTCGGCACCTCGGGCATCACGCTGGAGCGCTTGGCCGTGGTCACCGCCAGCGCGCGCAGTTTGCCGGCGCGGATATTGGCCGACGCCGCGGCCAGGTTGTCGAAATTCAGCTCCACCTGGCCGGCCAGCAGCGCCAGTTGCGCCGGGTTGCCGCCGGCGTAGGGGATGTGCAACATGAACACTCCCGCCAGGGTCTTGAACATCTCACCGGCCAGGTGCCCGGCGCTGCCGTTGCCGCCCGACCCGTAGTTGAGCTTGCCCGGGTTCTGCTTTGCATACGCGATCAGATCGGCAACCCGGCGGATGCCCAGGCGGGTGGCCGCATCCGGGTTTATCACCAGCACATTGGGCACGTGCGCCACGCCGGTGATGGGCGTGAAGTCGCGGACCGGGTCGTACGCAATCTTGGCGTAGAGCCAGGGGTTGATGGCGTGCGTGGCCACCGCGCCCATCACCAGCGTGCTGCCGTCGGGGGCCGCCTTGGCAGCGGCATCGGCACCGAGGTTGCCACCGGCGCCTGCTTTGTTGTCGACGATCACCACGCCCAGGCTGTCGCGGACTTTGTCGGCCAGCGCGCGGGCGACGATGTCCAGTGGCCCGCCGGGCGGGTAGGGGACGATCAGGCGAATCGGCTTGGCCTGCGCAAAGCCGAAACTGGCGGCAGCGGACGAGGCGAGAGCGACGAGCGCGTGACGGCGTTTCATGCGGGACTCAGTGTTTGTCGGCTTCAGAGGTGAACGAGTCGGCATAAAACTCGTCGGCGGGCAATGCACAGTCCACGATCAGGTCGCGTTGTGCTGAGTCGACCATGATCGGCGCGCCGCAGGCATACACCTGGTGGCCCGACAGGTCGGGCAGGTCGACCATCACGGCGTGGTGGACCAGGCCCGTGCGGCCGGTCCAGCGATCGTCTGCGTCGGGCTCCGACAGCACCGGCACGTAGCTCAGATTCGGCATCTGCCGCGCAGCCGCCAGCGCCCATTCATGCAGGTACAGATCGGCCTTGCCGCGGCAACCCCAGTACAGCACCGCCGGCCGCGTGATGCCCTTGAACCGCATGTGTTCGATGATCGCCTTGATCGGCGCGAAGCCCGTGCCCGAGGCCAGCAGCACAATGGGTTTGTCCGAATCTTCGCGCAGGAAAAAGCTGCCGAACGGGCCTTCGATTCGCAGGATGTCTTTCTCCTTCATCGTCTCGAACACCTGGTCGGTGAACTTGCCGCCCGGCATGTGGCGCACATGCAGTTCGATGACGGGTTTGTCGGTCTGGGTGTGCGGCGCACTGGCCATCGAATAGCTGCGCCGGGCGCCGTCACGCAGGATGAATTCGACGTACTGTCCGGCGTGAAATTGCAGCGGGTCGTTGGCCGGCAGTTGCAGCATCAGCACGGCCACGTCGGGCGCGGGCCGGCTGATGCTGATCACCCGGCTGGGCATCTTGCGCACCGCGAACTGCCCGGCGCCGGGCACGCTGCGCGCCTCGATGACCACGTTGGTCTGCGGCACGGCGCAGCAGGTGAGCATGAATCCGGCGGCTTCCTCATCGGCGCTGAGGGCCTTGGCCTGGTGCCGGCCATGGACCACGCGGCCTTCGAGCAGGCGGCTCTTGCACGAGCCGCAGGCGCCGTCCTTGCAGCCATAGGGCAGGCCCACGCCCTGGCGAATGGCAGCCTGCAACACGGGTTCGTCGGCTTCGACGGTGAAGCTGCGGCCGGCGGGCTGCACGGTGGCGTTGAAGGTCATGCTGCGGGGTTGCTCGTAAACTGAAGCTTCATTTTGCCCGCACCACGATGCCCCTCGGCTTCAACACCCCATCGCGCTTCAAGCGGCAGCGCCTGCTCATCGTGGGATGCGGCGATATCGGTTTGCGGGTCGTCAAGCTGTTGCGCGGGCGCTGGCGGCTGTTGGCTCTGACCTCCACCGCGGGGCGTGCCGATGAATTGCGCCGAGCGGGCGTGCAGCCCCTGGTGGGCAACCTCGACGACGCCGCCAGCCTGGCACGGCTGGCGGGTCTGTGCGATGCGGTGTTGCACCTGGCGCCGCCCGCCTCGCAAGGGGACACCGATTCGCGCACCGCAAAGCTGTTGCAGGCGTTCGCGCGCAAGGGCCGTGTGCAGCGCATCGTTTATGGCAGCACCAGTGGTGTGTACGGTGACTGCGGCGGCGCGCGCTTCGACGAAACCCGGGCGGTCCACCCCGCCACGGAGCGCGCCGTGCGCCGGGTCGATGCCGAAGCGCGCTTGCGCTGGTACGGGCGCGCTTTCGGCGCGCGGGTCACGCTGTTGCGCATCCCTGGCATTTACGCCGGCGATCGACAAGGCGGCCATCCACGCGAGCGTCTGGCGCGCGGCACGGCGGTGCTGGCCGACGCCGAGGACGTGTTCACGAACCACATTCACGCCGACGATCTGGCCCGGGCCTGCGTCGCGGCGCTGCATCGCGGCTTGCCGCAGCGTGTGGTGCACGCGAGCGACGACACCGAGATGAAGATGGGCGCCTACTTCGATCTGGCCGCCGACCTGTGCGCGCTGCCCCGCCCACCGCGCATCACGCGGGCGCAGGCGTCCACAAGCCTGTCGCCGATGGGGTTGAGTTTCATGAGCGAATCCAGGCGGCTGTGCAACACCCGGTTGAAGAGCGAACTGCGCTTGCGCTTGCGCTACCCCACGGTGGCCGAGGGCCTGCTGGCCTGAGGGGCGCCACAACGCGCCCGGCCTGGCCGGGCGCGAACTTCAAAGCCCCGCGCGCTCAGATTCCCTTCGGCCGGCTCAGCGTCTTCATTCGGTCCACGCTGATGAGTTTGAGGGTCTGCGCTTCACCGCCACGCTGAATTTCGAGCGTGACCTCGCGTTGCGGGTTGGTGTTGCCCCACAGGGTCTTGTACAGCGCCTCGAGCCCGCCGACCTTGGCGCCGTCGATGCTCACGATGCGATCGCCAGGGAGCATTCCAGCCAATTCGGCCGGGCTGTCGCGGCTGGTCCGAACCACGCGCACCGTGCTGTCCTGCTCAACGCAAACCAGCCCCAGCCAGGCGCGCGTGCTGCTTCGCGATGCGCCGCGTTCACGCAGTTCAGCGAGGATGGGCTTGAGCAGGTCGATGGGCACGAACATGTTGCCCGGCAGCCGCGCGCGGCCGGGGCCGAGCGCGTCCGAGACGACCAGCGAGCCGATGCCCAGAAGTTCGCCGCTGGCATTGAAGAGCCCCGCGCCGCGGTGGTCGGCGCGCGGCGGTGAGGTGAACAAGGCGCCATCGATGTGGTACTCCCAGTAGCCCGAAAACGCGCGCCGCGACACCATGCGCGCCAGGCTCAGGTCGCCCGCCTCGCCGCCGCTGGCGATCATCAGCGGTTCGTCGTCGGACAGGCTGGACGAACTCCCCAGCCGCACGGGCGCGACCTTGACCGGCGTGAGAGGCTGCAGCAGCCCGAAACCGGAGGCCAGGTCGTAGGCCACCACGCGGGCCGGCAACTTGCGCTCGCCTTCGAAGACCAGATCGACGTGGTCGGCTTCGAGGATCAGGTAGCCAATCGTCAGCACCAGCCCGTCGGCATCGATCACCACGCCGGTGCCCTGGCGCCTGCGGCCCAGGGTTTCAACGGACCTTGCGTCGTCGACGGCGGTGGCCTGCACACCCACCACTGCCGCTCGGGCGCGTGCCAGCGCCTGGATCTTGGCTTCGACTTCAGGCGCTGGCGTAGGGTCGGGTGCGGGCGTTGCCGCGTGGGCGGCGAACGCTCCAGCGAGTGCGATGGCCAATGCCTCGACACAGCGAAGTCCATGCCTTCTGATGGAACCGAACGACACCTGATCCATGGCCGCCTCCGCCCTTGTTTGCACAGGGCCCAAGCATGTGCTTTTGCGGCGCCCTTGTGAAGCTCAGGGCGGTGGGGTGGAGCAGCGTCTCACTGGAACGCTCAGCGCCTGCCGAACGGCGATTGCCCGCGCCAGTAGCGAAGCATCAAAAAGCCGCCCAGCATGCCGCCCAGGTGGGCAAAGTGCGCCACTCCGCCGGTCGGACTGTAGAAGCCCAGCGCGAGTTCGAGCCCGCCGAAGACGCTCACGAAGACCTTGGCCTTCATCGGGATCGGCGGAAACAGCGGCATGATGATGCGATTGGGAAACGTCATGCCGAAGGCCAGCAGCAAGCCGAACAGACCTCCCGACGCGCCCACGGTGGGATAGGCCGAGCCGAGCAGCCACGTCACCAGAAGCTGCGCCCCCGCCGCGGCCAGCACGCTGGCGGCGTAGAACTGGATGAAGCGCTGCGTGCCCCAAACCCGCTCGAGCTCCGCGCCAAACATCCACAGGCCCAGCATGTTGAAGAACAGGTGGCCGACGCTGCCATGCAAGAAGGCATAACTCACCACCTGCCAGGGCAAGAAGCCGTGGCCCAGCGGCCACAGCGCAAACAGCTGGGTGAACCAGGCCCCGAGGAAATAGTCGATGCAGAACGCTGCGACATTGATCAGCAGCAGAGCCTGAGTGACGGGAGGCATCGGTGGCATGCGCGGGTTTCCGAGTGGACGCGAGAGGCCGAAGTCTACGTGCGCGCAGGATCACGCGCAGGAGACGAACAGGTGCCAGTTGGTGCCGGGGGCCGGACTCGAACCGGCACAGTGTTTCCACCGGGGGATTTTGAGTCCCCTGCGTCTACCAATTTCGCCACTCCGGCCAGAGGGGTCGCTGCGTTGGCTGCGAAGACCGCAAATTATGGCATGCGCGCCGAGGGTTCTTGCAGGCCCTGCGACAATCGGTCAAGGAGAGTCCATGAGCGAAGCCGCGCCCCGCTACAACACCATTCAAGACCTTATCGGCCAGACCCCCTTGGTGCGGCTGGTTCGCGTGGTCGGCACGGCAGATGGGCTTCGTGGCAACGTGATTCTGGGCAAGCTCGAAGGCAACAACCCGGCCGGTTCGGTCAAGGACAGGCCGGCCCTCAGCATGATCCGGCGCGCCGAGGAGCGCGGCGAAATCAAGCCCGGCGATACGCTGATCGAGGCGACCTCGGGCAACACGGGCATCGCGCTGGCCATGGCGGCTGCGATTCGTGGTTACCGCATGGTGTTGATCATGCCGGAAGACCTGAGCATCGAGCGCGCCCAGACGATGAAGGCGTTCGGCGCCGAGTTGGTGCTGACGCCGCGCTCCGGCGGCATGGAATACGCGCGCGACCTGGCCGAACAAATGCAGCGCGACGGCAAGGGCAGGGTGCTCGATCAATTTGCCAACGACGACAACCCGCGGGTTCACTATGAAACCACCGGCCCCGAAATCTGGCGTGATACGAACGGGCGCGTGACCCATTTTGTGAGCGCCATGGGCACCACCGGCACCATCACCGGCGTATCGCGGTACCTGAAGGAACGCAACCCGCAAGTGCAGGTCATTGGCGCGCAGCCGAGCGAAGGATCGCGCATTCCCGGCATTCGCAAATGGCCGCCGGAGTACCTGCCCAAGATCTACGACCCGACCTGGATCGACAAGACGGTGTTTGTGAGCCAGGCCGATGCCGAAGAGATGGCACGCCGCATGGCGCGCGAGGAAGGCATCTTTGCCGGCATCTCGGCCGCCGGCGCCTGCTGGGTGGCACTGCAGGTTGCCAAGACCGTTGAAAACGCGACCATTGTGTTCGTGGTGTGCGACCGCGGTGACCGCTACTTGTCGACCGGCGTGTTCCCGGCATGAGCGCGCCGGGCCGTCCCAAGCCGAATTCCGCAGTGCGCAGCACGGAGCTACCCTGGTGAGCCTCGCGATGACCAACACCCACACCTACACCTACTGCCCTGTCTGCGCGACCGCGTTGCAACTGCTGTGCAAGCAGGAGGACGGCGGCCCCGCGGCGCGCTTGCGTTGCCCGGCCTGCGCCTGGACCCACTGGAACAACCCGACGCCGGTGCTGGCCGCGGTGATCGAACTCGCCGACCGCGATGGGCAGTTGCTGCTGGCCCGCAACGCGGCCTGGCCGGCCAAGAGTTTTGGGCTGATCACCGGCTTCATGGAGGCTGGCGAATCGCCGCAAGAGGGGATCACCCGTGAAGTCGCTGAAGAGACATCGCTGAGCATCGATGCCCCGCAGTTGATCGGCGTCTACGACTTTCAGGGCATGAACCAGGTGATCATTGCGTACCACGCTCTCGGACGCGGCGAGATATCGCTGTCGCCCGAGCTGGTCGAGTACCGGCTGTTCACGCCCGAGACCGTGCGCTGCTGGCGCACGGGAACCGGCTATGCCTTGGCCGACTGGCTCACTGCGCGCGGCCACACCCCCAGATGGGTGGAAATCCCGCCCCGCCCGAGTCGGCCGGCCGACCTAGAATCCGCGTAACACAAGGAAACGTTATGGAAGCCCAGAAAGAGCTCGATACCCGTGGATTGAACTGTCCACTGCCGATTCTGAAAGCCAAGAAGGCCTTGGCCACGATGAACAGCGGAGACATGCTCAAGGTGATTGCCACGGACCCGGGATCGATGCGCGACTTTCAGGCGTTCGCGAGGCAGACTGGCAACGAACTGGTCGAGCAATCCAATGTGGCCGACGAATTCATTCATGTCTTGCGTCGTCGCTAAAGCGACGCATTGCCGGGGGCGGCTCAGATATCGAGGGTCTTGAGGAACTCGCGAAACCCGGGACCGAGTTGCGGGTGAGCCAACGCCAGTTCGACATTGGCTTCCAGAAACCCCTCCTTGCTGCCGCAGTCGTAGCGCCTCCCTGCGTAACGGAACGCAAAGACCTTTTCTCGGCGCAACAACCCGGCAATCCCGTCGGTGAGCTGGATCTCGCCACCGACACCACGCTGCTGGTTGGTGATTTCGTGAAACACGCCTGGCGTCAGAATGTAGCGCCCGGCCACACCCAAGCGTGAGGGCGCTTGCTCGGGCGCCGGCTTTTCAACGATGCGGCTCACATCCATCAGGCGGTCGTTGATGGCGGTGCCGGCCACGATCCCATAGCGCCGGGTGTGTTCGGCCGGAACTTCCTGCACGGCCAGGATCGAAACGCGCCATTCATTGAACTGCTCCACCATTTGCTTGAGCACCGGGGCATCGCCCACCATCAGGTCATCGGCCAGCAGCACGGCAAAGGGCTCGTTACCCACCAGACGCCGCGCACAGAGTACCGCGTGCCCCAGGCCCAGGGCCTGGGCCTGGCGGACGTAGATGCACTCCATGTCGTCGGGCTTGACACCCCGAACCACGTCCAGCAGTTCCTGCTTGCCGGCCTTTTCCAGCGCAACCTCCAACTCGAAGGTCATGTCGAAGTGGTCTTCGATGGGGCGTTTGTGGCGGCCTGTCACGAATATCATCTCGCGCACACCGGCGGCGTAGGCTTCTTCGACGGCATACTGAATCAGGGGTTTGTCGACCACCGGCAGCATTTCCTTGGGTTGCGCCTTGGTGGCAGGCAGAAAACGGGTACCCAGGCCCGCCACCGGAAAAATCGCTTTATTGATCTTCATGAAACTACAATTTCCTTTCAGACTTGATCGATTCTGGCACGCGGGTGGCGTCGTTCGCGTGTGAAGAAATCTCTCCATCCATGGATTTGTTGATCGTCGAACCGCTGGAAGCCGAACTGATGCAGTGGCTGCAAGCTCGCCACGAGGTGAGCTTTGCCCCCGAGTTGGCGCAGGACCCGCGGGCCTTTCGACAGGCACTCTACAAGGTGCGCGCAACCGTCGTGCCGGCCAGCGTGGCCATCGACGCCCAGGCCTTGCGCCATGCGCCGGTGCTGCGGGCGGTGGGGCGGGTCAGTGCCGGGGCCGAGAACATCGATCTTGATGCCTGTGCGCGCGCGCAGGTCGAGGTGGTGCGCAGCCGCACGGCCAGCGCGCAAGCTGAAGCCGAATTCATGGTCGGTGCGTTGCTGTCGCTGTTGCGACGCGTGCCGGTGGTGGGAGCCGACGGTGTGCTGGTCGGCCGCGAACTGGGTGCTGCCACTGTCGGGCTGCTGGGCATGCCGCCGGCGGCGCGTTCCATGTCGCAAATGCTGGGGGGCTTTGGCTCGCGCGTGGTTGGCTACGACCCTTCTTTGCATTCAAACGACAGCGTCTGGGAGCGCTGGCGCGTCAGGCCCCTGGGGCTGCGTGAAATGCTGGAGCAGGCCGACGCGGTGTGTGTGCAGCTCAACTATTTCAGCCGCTACCAGGGCCTGCTGGGCGAGCGCTTCCTGCAATTCTGCAAACCCAACCAGGTGATCGTGAGCATTTCCCACTCGGGTTTGTTCGACGAGACCGCATTGGCCGACGCGCTGAACAGCGGGCGCATCGCCGCGGCCTGGCTCGACAGTCTTGAGCCTGGCTCGCTGGAGCCGGGCCGGCCGTTGGCGGGCATCGAGACCTTGCAGACCACGCCGCGCCTGGCCAGCACCACGCGCGAGTCACGCCTGCGCAGCGCCTGGACGGTGATCAAGCGCATCGACGAATTGCTGACCCACGAACCCGAGGTGCCGCGCGAATTCAGGGCGACGATCCCAGGCGCGCTAGCTGATCTTGCAGTTGGCCCTTTGTCGTCGTGAACTCGGCGACGCGCTGGCGTTCCTGATCGACCACCGCGGCCGGCGCGCGCGCGACAAAACTTTGATTCGCCAGCTTGGCGCTGGACTTGGCGATCTCCGCGCCCAAGCGGGATATCTCCTTGCTCAGGCGCTCGGTTTCCACCGCCACGTCGATCTCCACATGCAAGGCAAGGCGTGCCTCGCCATGCATCGCCACCGGCGCCTGGCTCGTGGCCGCGGCGAACGCAGCCTCGTCGCTGAACTGATTCACCGCGGACAGTTTGGCCAGACCTTGCAGCAGCGGCGCGGCTTGTTGAACAAATGCACCGTCGCCCATCACCAGCAGCGGCACGCGGGCGGCGGGTGACAGGTTCATCTCGCTGCGCAGCGTGCGGCAGATGCCCACGACCGCCTTGAGCCTGGCCACCCACGCGTCTGCCTTGGCGTCGACTCGCTCGAGTTGCGCTTGGGGATAGCTCGCGACGACGATGCTTTGGCCCGGCGCCTTGCGGCCCGCCAGGGGCGCCACCGCCTCCCACAGCTCCGCGGTGATGAACGGCGTGATGGGATGGAGCAGCCGCAGAATGGTCTCCAGCACGCGGATCAGCGTGCGGCGCGTGGCGCGCTGCTGCGCGGCGTCGCCTGTCTGGATTTGCACCTTGGCGATCTCGATGTACCAGTCGCAGTATTCGTCCCAGACAAACGAGTAAATCGCATTGGCCACGTTGTCGAGCCGGTACTCGGCAAAGCCTTTCTCCACCGCCGCTTCCACCCGTTGCAGCTCACCGCTGATCCAGCGGTCGGCGTGCGAGAAGCTCAGGTAGTTGTGAAATTCTTCACCCGGTGCGCACTGCGCCTTGGTGTGTTCGGCCAAGCCGCAGTCCTGGCCCTCGCAGTTCATCAGCACGAACTTGGTCGCGTTCCAAAGCTTGTTGCAAAAATTGCGATAGCCCTCGCAGCGCTTGGTGTCGAAGTTGATGTTGCGGCCCAGGCTGGCCAGCGACGCGAAGGTGAATCGCAGTGCATCGGCGCCGAAAGCGGGAATGCCGTCGGGAAACTCCTTCTCGGTTTCCTTGCGAACCTTTGGCGCCGTCTCCGGCCTGCGCAGGCCGGTGGCGCGCTTGTCGAGCAAGGGTGCGAGCGCAATGCCGTCGATCAGGTCCACCGGGTCCAGCACGTTGCCCTCGGACTTGCTCATCTTGCGGCCCTGCGAGTCGCGCACCAGGCCGTGGATGTAGACATGATGGAAGGGGACTTTGCCCTCGGGGAAATCGTCAGTTCGGGTGAAGTGCGTCGTCATCATGATCATCCGGGCGACCCAGAAAAAGATGATGTCGAAGCCGGTGACCAGCACGGTCGAGGGCAGGAACAGATCGATTTCACGCGTCGTGTCCGGCCAACCGAGCGAAGAGAAAGGCAACAGCGAAGACGAGTACCAGGTGTCCAGCACGTCCTCATCGCGGACCAGCGGCCCGCTGTAGCCGGCGGCGTTGGCTCGTGCGCGTGCCTCTTCGTCATCGTGGCCGACGAACAACTCGCCGCCGCTGCCATACCAGGCCGGAATCTGGTGGCCCCACCACAACTGGCGCGAGATGCACCAGTCCTGGATGTTCTTCATCCATTGGTTGTAGGTGTTGACCCACTGTTCGGGCACGAACTTCACCGAGCCGTTCTCGACGACCTCGATGGCTCTTTGCGCGATGCTCTTGCCGTCGGCGCCCGGCTTGGTGGTGGCCACGAACCACTGGTCGGTCAGCATCGGCTCGACGATCTGGCCGGTGCGTTCGCAGCGCGGCACCACCAGCTTGTGCTTCTTCACCTCCACCAGCAGGCCCTGCGACTCCAGGTCGGCGACGACTTGTTTGCGCGCCACGAAGCGATCCAGCCCACGATAGACCTGAGGGGCGTTGTCGTTGATCGTCGCGTCAAGTGTCAGCACACCGATCATCGGAAGGCCGTGGCGCTGGCCGACCGCGTAGTCGTTCACATCGTGCGCCGGCGTCACCTTGACGACACCGGTGCCGAAAGCGCGGTCCACGTAGTCGTCGGCAATCACCGGGATCTGCCGGTTGCACAGGGGCAGCACGACCTGTTTGCCGACGAGCCCCGCATAACGCTCGTCCTCCGGATGCACCATCACCGCCACGTCGCCCAGCATCGTCTCCGGCCGGGTGGTGGCCACCACCAGCGAGCCCGAACCATCGGCCAGCGGGTAGCGGATGTGCCACAGCCAACCGTCTTCCTCAACGCTTTCCACCTCCAGGTCGGACACGGCGGACTTGAGCGCCGGGTCCCAGTTCACCAGCCGCTTGCCGCGGTAAATCAGCCCCTCGTCATACAGCTTCACGAAGGTGTCGGTCACCACGGTGGACAGCTTGTCGTCCATCGTGAAGTACTCGTGCTTCCAGGCCACCGAGTCGCCCATGCGGCGCATCTGGCGCGTGATGGTGGAGCCCGACTCCTGCTTCCACTCCCACACTTTCGCCACGAAATTCTTGCGGCCCAGATCGTGGCGCAACACACCCTGATCCTTGAGCTGCCGCTCCACGACGATTTGCGTGGCGATGCCCGCATGGTCGGTGCCCGGCAACCACAGCGTGTTGAAACCCTTCATGCGGTGGTAGCGCGTCAGCGAGTCCATGATGGTCTGGTTGAACGCATGGCCCATGTGCAAGGTGCCGGTCACATTGGGCGGCGGCAGCTGGATCGAGAACGACGGTTTCGCCGCGTCCAGCGTCGGCTCGTACAGGCCGCTGCTTTCCCACAGCGGGCCCCAGCGGGCTTCGATGGCGGCGGGTTCGAACGATTTGGCGAGGTCGGTCATGGCGGGGTGCAATCCACGCGCGGCTCATGGGGTCGAGGCACGTGAAACAGTGTGCAAAAGGGCAGGTGCGGATTGTAGGTCGGGCACCCGAACTGCTAAGGTTCCGATGATGAGCCCGACCCGCCTGTCGACGATCGCAGTTCCCCGCCTCCGCCGTGCCCTTGCGGTCGTGGCCGCGGCGATCTCTGTGATTGGGTTGAGCAGTTGTGGTGGTGGTTCCTCGGGCACCGCCGGCAGTGCGGAGTGCGATCTGGATTCGCAGAAGAGCTGGCTGCGCAATTACATGCTCGATGCGTATTTCTGGTCCGGCGCATCGCCCAACCCCGAGCCCGCTGCGTTCGACACGCTGCAAAAATACTTCGATGCGCTGCGCTTTGCCGGTGCCGGCGCGGTGCCCAGCGATCGCTGGAGCTACATCTCCGACAGCGCCAGCTTCAGCCAGTTCTTTGGCGAGGGCAAGACGCTGGGCTATGGCCTGTTCGTCAACGGCCTGGAGCTGCAACTGCCCTTGAAGGTGCGCTTCATCGAGGCCCAGTCGCCGGCCGCCACGCAAGGCCTGTTGCGCGGCGACGTGATCCTGGCGATCAACGGCCGCAGCGCCGCCGACATCATCGCCGCCAACGACTTCACCGCGCTCAACCCGGCCAAGGAGGGCGATGTACTGGCGGTGCAGATCGCCACTGCCACAGGCTCTCGAACCGTCACGCTGACCGCGGCGACCTACCCGCTCACGCCCGTGCCGGTGTCGCGCGTTCTGACGCTGGCCAATGGCACCAAGGCCGGCTACCTGGTGATGAAGGATTTCATCACCCAGGCCGAAGCGCCGCTGGCCGCGGCGTTCACCGGTTTCCGCGCGGCCGGCGCCACCGAGCTGATCCTGGACCTGCGCTACAACGGCGGCGGGCGCGTTTCCACATCCAACATCCTGGCTTCGCTGGTGGCTGGCGGCGTCCACAACGGCAAGCTATTCACCCGCTTGAACTACAGCGCCCAGCAATCCTCTCGCAACAGCAGCTATGCGCTGGCCGCCACGGAGACCGGCTTTGCGCGTGTGGTGGTGCTCACGGGTGAGCGCACCTGTTCGGCCAGCGAACTGGTGATCAACGGCCTGAAACCCCATGTGCAAGTCGTGACTGTGGGGGCGCAGAGCTGCGGCAAGCCGTTCGGATTCAACCCCACAGCGTCTTGCGGCAGCACGTTCAGCGCGGTCAACTTCGAGTCGCTCAACGCCCTGGGTGAAGGGCGCTACTACGACGGCATTGCCGCCAGTTGCCCGGTGGCCGAAGACTTCAGCGGTGCGCTGGGTGACCCGGCCGAGAAGCTGACCGCGGCCGCGACGAGCTACCTGCAGACCGGCGTGTGCCCGCCGGTGGCGGCGGCTGCGCACGAACATGCGCGAGCGTTGTCGGCGGTGCGCCGCGCGCGGCTTTCGGAGCCTGAGCCGGGAGAACGGCAGGGGATGTGGGCCGATTGATGCGCCCTAGGGTTCAAATCGCGCATGAGTGATGGCCTGCAGTCGGCCCGGTGCTTCCCTTCGCGAACCACTGCTTCGGTGTCTTTCGTTTGCTGGCTTTGGAGCCGCAGAGGCTGGCTTCCAGGGCCGGGCTGAGGTTGCTTCCTTGCGCTCACCTTGACCGGGTGCGCGGGCCGAGCACGCCGGGTGGGCAACTCCGCGAATGTCCTCCGGGTCGGAAGAGACCGCCCCTCCCCCTTTACTTCGCCGAGTTGCCCACCCGACGCGCTCGGCTGCATGCCGCGGAGTTTTGCGCCGGCAAAAAAGCACCTTGGTGCAGAGGGTCGGGCCGCTGGGGCGTGCTGATGAGCGAAGTTAAGGGGGAGGGCCGATCTCTTCCGGCCCGGAGGACATTCGCGCAGCAGCATGCCCCAGTGGCCTGATCCCGCGCCAGCGCCCGCAAAACAGATCTTCAATGGCAGCAACGGGCAAATTGCGAACCGAGATTCGCAGTTGAATCAACGCGAGACCGAATGAGGTGACTACCGCTACATCAGCAGATGTTCCCCGGCGTTGTCCCCACCCAGAATCACATAGTTGACCTTGCGAATATCGAACAGCTTGGTCCCGCCACCATAAGAAATCGAACTCTGCACGTCTTCGCACATCTCGCGCAGCGTGTCGGTCAACTTGCCCTTGATGGGCTCCAGGATGCGCTTGCCTTCGACATGTTTGTACTCGCCCTTGTTGAAGTCCGAAGCGCTGCCGTAGTACTCCTTGAACAGCTTGCCATCGACCTCCACGGTTTTTCCGGGTGACTCTTCATGCCCGGCGAACAGCGAGCCGATCATCACCATCGAAGCGCCGAAGCGCACGCTCTTGGCAATGTCGCCATGGTCGCGAATGCCGCCGTCGGCAACGATCGGCTTGGTCGCCACGCGCGCGCACCACTTCAGCGCCGAGAGTTGCCAGCCACCGGTGCCGAAGCCGGTCTTGAGCTTGGTGATGCACACCTTGCCCGGCCCCACGCCCACCTTGGTGGCGTCGGCGCCCCAGTTCTCCAGGTCGATCACGGCTTCGGGCGTGGCCACGTTGCCGGCGATCACAAAGGTGTTCGGCAGTTTGGTTTTGATGTGTTCGATCATCTTGTGCACGCTGTCGGCGTGGCCGTGCGCGATGTCGATGGTGATGTAATCCGCGCCCAGGCCACTGGAAGCCAGCTTGTCGATCACCTCAAAGTGGGGCTGCTTGACGCCCGAACTGAGCGAAACGAACAGGCCCTTGTCGCGCATCTGCTTGGCGTAGGCCAGGTTGTCGATGTCGAAGCGGTGCATCACGTAGAAGAAGCCGTTGGCGGCCAACCATTCGGTGATGGGTTCGTCGACCACGGTCTTCATGTTGGCCGGCACCACCGGCAGGTTGAAGCGGCGCGGACCGAATTCCACCGAAGCGTCGCACTGGCTGCGGCTTTCCACGCGGCATTTGCGCGGCAACAGCAAGACGTTGTCGTAGTCGAAAATTTCCATGGTTCTCGCTCCTCGGAGAATGGCCGCACGTTGGACGCAGTGTGCGGCCCCGCACCGGACCGAAGCACCTGTGAAATTGTGCAGGGTAGGTGCGGGTCTGAACCGCCTTCGCTGCGCAATTTCATAGGCGCTTCGCTCTGGCGGTTCAGGCTGCGAGCGCTTGACTTGGAGACCCGGCCCATTCGCGAAAGCCGCCAGCAGGGGCGGTACGAAAACAATAACCGGGCACCAACATTGGAGCCCGATGACAAATTCTACGCGGGTCGCCGCCTCCTAGAATGCGCCGATGACTGCCGAGCACCACGACACGAGCGAACCGCCTGAGGATGACCCCTCCATGCCTTTGTTTGAAGAGAACGATGCGCCCACGGCGCTGGCGCGCCCTGCGGCGCCAGACCCAGCGCATGAATCGCAAGGGCTGCTGCGAGGCATGAACCCCGAGCAGCTCGCCGCCGTCACCTTGCCGGCGCGCCCGGCGCTGATCCTGGCCGGCGCCGGCTCGGGCAAGACCCGGGTGCTGACGACGCGCATCGCCTGGCTGATCCAGACCGGCCAGCTCTCGCCCGGGGGCGTGATGGCGGTGACCTTCACCAACAAGGCGGCCAAGGAAATGCTCACGCGCCTGGGCGCGATGCTGCCGTTGCCGGTGCGCGGCATGTGGATAGGCACCTTTCACGGCCTGTGCAACCGCTTCCTGCGTGCGCACTGGAAACTCGCTGCGCTGCCGCAGGGCTTTCAGATTCTCGATTCCAGCGACCAGCTTTCAGCCGTCAAGCGAATCATCAAAGCGATGAACCTGGACGAAGAACGCTTCGCGCCCAAGCAGGTGACCTGGTTCATCGCGGGCACCAAGGACGACGGCCTGCGGCCCAAGGACGTGGAGGTTCGCGACGAGCAGGGGCGCGTGATGGTGCAGATCTACCAGGCCTACGAAGACCAATGCCAGCGCGAAGGCGTGGTCGACTTCGCCGAACTCATGCTGCGAACCTATGAGCTGATGCGCGACAACCCCGCGCTGCGCGAGCACTACCAGCGCCGCTTCAGGCACATCCTGGTCGACGAGTTCCAGGACACCAACAAGCTGCAATACGCCTGGCTGAAGATGTTTGCCGGCCCGCCCGGACAGGCTGGACCGGGTGGCCCCGGGGGCTGCGCGGTGTTCGCGGTGGGCGACGACGACCAGAGCATCTACGCGTTTCGCGGCGCGCAGGTCGGCAACATGGCCGACTTCGAGCGCCAGTTCCACGTGCGCCAGGTCATCAAGCTGGAGCGCAACTATCGCTCCTTCGGCAACATCCTCGACGCCGCGAATGAGCTGATCGCGCACAACTCGCGCCGCTTGGGCAAGAACCTGCGCACCGAAGCCGGGCCTGGCGAACCGGTGCGGGTGCGCGAGGCGACGAGCGACTTTGCCGAGGCGCAGTGGTTCGTTGAAGAAGCCCAGCAACTGCACCGCGACGGCACGGCGCGCAGCAATATCGCGCTGCTGTACAGAAGTAATGCGCAGAGCCGCGTGATCGAAAGCGCGCTGTTCAACGCCGGCATGCCGTACAAGGTCTACGGCGGCCTGCGCTTCTTCGAGCGCGCCGAGGTCAAGCATGCGTTGAGCTACTTGCGGCTGATCGAAAACCCGAACGACGACACCAGCTTCCTGCGCGTCGTGAACTTCCCCACCCGCGGCATCGGCGCGCGCACCGTCGAGCAGCTGCAGGATGCGGCGCGGGCCAGCGCGCGCAGCCTGGTGCAAAGTGTTGGCGCCCTCAGCGGCAAGGGCGGGGCAAACCTGCAGGGCTTCGTGGCCCTGATCGATGCGATGCGCGAGGCCACGCGTGGGCTGACCTTGCGCGAGATCATCGAACACATGCTGGAGGCATCCTCCCTGGTGGCCTTCTACAAGACCGACAAGGAAGGCGCGGACCGGCTGGAAAACCTGGCCGAGCTGGTCAACGCTGCGGAAGCGTTTGTGACCCAAGAAGGCTTCGGCAAAGACGCGGTGGCGCTGCCGGTCGATGAGCACGCGGGCAGCCTGAGCGGAGGCACGCCGGCCGCGGCGGCCACGGTGGACCTGACGCCCGATGCCGACACCGGCGAGATCATGTCACCGCTGGCCGCCTTCCTGACGCACGCCTCGCTCGAAGCCGGCGACAACCAGGCGCAGGCCGGGCAAGACGCGATCCAGTTGATGACGGTGCACTCGGCCAAGGGCCTGGAGTTCGACTGCGTGTTCATCACCGGCCTCGAAGAAGGTTTGTTTCCGCACGAAAATTCGGCCGCCGATCTCGATGGCCTGGAGGAAGAACGCCGCCTGATGTACGTGGCCATCACGCGCGCCCGCAAGCGCCTGTACCTCAGCTTCAGCCAGACGCGCATGTTGCACGGCCAGACGCGCTACAACATCAAGAGCCGCTTCTTCGACGAGCTGCCGGAGAGCGCGTTGAAGTGGATCACGCCGCGCAACCAGGGCTTCGGCTCGGGCTTCGCGCGCGACTACCAGGCCGCGTGGGCCAAGGGCTCGGGGTTGAACTCCATCGTCGGTGCGGGCAACGTCAATGTCCAAACACCCACCTTCGGCGCCGGCCCCAAAACCGCCAGCCACGGCCTGCGTTCAGGACAAAGCGTGTTCCACACCAAGTTCGGCGAGGGCGTGATCGTCACGCTGGAGGGCCATGGCGACGATGCACGGGCGCAGGTCAACTTTGGCCGGCACGGCATGAAGTGGCTGGCGCTGTCTGTGGCCAAGCTGACGCCAGTGAATTGAGCGGCCAGGGGTTCGGCTCCGCGGGTGGCGTTGCATGGCTCCTTCCTCCGCCAAGCAGGAAGGAGCCGGCGACTCAGAGCCCCGCGTCGTCGATCTCGCGGTACACGTCGCGCATCCACATCTTCAGGCGCTGCCGGTCCATCAGGCCCAGCGTGGCGGGCTCACGGTCTTGTGAGCCCTGCGCTTTCCAGAAGCTGCTGCTGGCGGCATCGACCTTCTTGATCACGCTGTCGTGCAGGCGCTTGACGGTGATGATCTTCGCGCCCAACTTCTGGGCCCGGGCCTGCTCGCCGCTTTGCTCCAGCGCGTCGAAGTCGTTGCCGCGAACCTGGTTGCGCACCACCACATAGCTCAAGCCAGTGCCGAAGCGGTCGAGCAGTTTTTTCAGCAGGTCCACCGAGTCTTTGCCGGAGTCCATCACGTGCCAGTAGTGCAGGGCCACGCCCATCTCGTCGGCCAGACCGAGCACGCCCGAGTCGTCCATCCATTTCACCAGCGGCTCGTGCGTCTGGGCGGCCAGGTCCACCAGGATGCGGCGCTCGGGCAGTTCGACGGCGGCTTCGATGATGGTGTCCAGCGCTTCGTAACGGTCCACCACCACCGGCGAGGCGTAGCCCGAGTAAAAGCGCAACAGCGCGCCGTGCGAGCGGTCGGTGTCGAAACCCAGGAACGGGATGTTCCGGTCGATCATGTATTGGGCCAGCACGCGCGCCATCAGCGACTTGCCGACGCCGCCTTTTTCACCACCGACAAAATGAATGTTGGCCATCAATGCTCCGTTTGTGTTGTTGGGGGCGGGCTCATTTGGCAGCCTCCGCAGGGCTGTCGGGCGTGACCGCATCGATGGTCTTTTCGATCACCTTGCCGGTAACCTTGACCCCCGTGCTGACCACGGCGCCGCCGACCGAAACCGCCGCGCCGACGGCCGCCCCGGCCACGCTGACCACGGCGCAGCCGGACAGTGCGGTGAGGCTGGCTAGCGCAATCAAATGCAGGGTGGTACGCATGGGGCTCCTCCGTGGCGGAAGCGATTATCACGTGTTCGGCGGCTCGGCCTCGCATCAACCCGTATCCGGCCGCAGTGAACCGATCGGCCCGGTGCGGGCGCGGTCGGCGCCACCGGCAGTGTCACCGAATGGTCATGGTTTTGCCACGCGGCTTTCATCATCCCGGCCCAGCATCGGGCGCTGTTGTTTTCCATTCCCAAAGCGCAAAGAGGATTCAATGAACCGACCCGCAGACATGGCTGTCGACCTTCATGGCGGCGAAGCCGACCTCAACACATCAGGCAATCCCAGCTTCAATGCCGTTCTGGACGCACGGCTGAGCCGGCGTTCGGTGCTGCGCGGCGGCGTCGGCAGCGCTGCCACGGCGGTGCTGGGCAGCTGGGCGCTGTCGGCCTGCGGCGGAAGCGACGCTCCCGCTCCTGCGCCAGTCTCGACGACGATCGACAAGCTGTCGTTCACCGCCGTGTCCAAGAGCGTGGCCGACACGGTGGTGGTGCCCGCCGGTTACACCGCGAGCATCATCTACGCGCTGGGCGACCCGCTGACCGCCGCGACGGCTGCTTACAAGAACGACGGCACCGACACCGGCTTCGACAACCGGGCTGGCGATCATCACGATGGCATGGAGTACTTCGGCCTGTCGGCCGACGGCACCCAGCGTGACCCGCAAGGCTCGGTGCGCGGCCTGCTCGCGATCAACCACGAAGCCACCAGCGGCCGTGACGTGCGCTCCTACTTTTTGCACGCCAATGGCGGCAGCGTGAATCCGCGTCCGAAGGCCGAGGCCGACAAGGAGATCCCGGTGCACGGCGTGTCCATCGTCGAAGTGCGCAAGACCGGCGGCACCTGGGCCTATGTGCAGGACTCGGCCTACAACCGCCGAGTCACGCCGCTGACGCCGGTGCAGATGTCCGGCCCCGCGCGCGGCAATGCGCTGCTGAAGACGCTGTACTCGGCCGACGGCACGGCCACGCGCGGCACGCTGAACAACTGCGGCACCGGCTACACGCCGTGGGGCACCGATCTCACCGGCGAAGAAAACTGGGCCGGGTATTTCACTCGCGCCGCCACCGACAACACCGCCCGCGGCGCCGACAAGAGCGTCGCCTCGCTGAACCGATACGGCCGGGCCCAGGGTGCTGCCAGCCGGCACGGCTGGGAGACGGCGGGAACCGAAGACCAGTACGCCCGCTGGATCATCAGCAAGCTCGGCACCTCCACCGACGGCACCGACGACTACCGCAACGAGTTGAACGGCTTCGGCTACATCGTCGAGATCGATCCGTACGACAAGACCGCCGCCATCAAGAAGCGCACCGCCCTCGGACGCTTTGCGCACGAGAGCGCCGCTTTCGGCAAGGTTGTCGCCGGCAAGCCGCTGGCGGTCTACCAGGGTGACGATTCGCGTGGCGAGTACATCTACAAGTTTGTGTCCACCGCCAACTGGGACGCCGCCGACGCCACCCCCGCCAGCCGCATCGCCACTGGCGACAAATACCTGGATGCGGGCAAGCTCTTCGTTGCCAAGTTCAATGCCGACGGCACCGGCACGTGGATTGAACTGACCATCGGCAACGCGTTGATCGCTGCCTACGCCACTTACGCGTTCGCCGACCAGGCCGATGTGCTGATCAACGCCCGCCTGGCCGCCGACGCGGTGGGCGCCACCAAGATGGACCGCCCCGAGTGGTGCGCCGTGCACCCGACCACGGGCGAGATCTACTACACGCTCACCAACAACAGCAACCGCAAGGTGGAGCCGGCCGCGGGGCAGTTCGCGCTCGACCCGGCGAACCCGCGCTCGTACGCCGACTCATTCGGCGGCGCCGCGGCTGGCACGCCGGGCAACATCAACGGCCACATCATCCGCATGGCGGAGGCCGGCGGCGAGAGCGCTGCGGTGACCTTCACCTGGGACGTGTACCTTTTCGGCGCGCAATCAGACGCCGACGCGACAAAGGTCAACCTCTCGTCGCTCACCTCTGACCAGGACTTCTCCAGCCCCGACGGCCTGTGGTTCAGCCGCACGACCGGGCTGTGCTGGATCCAGACCGACGACGGCGCCTACACCGACACCACCAACTGTATGATGCTGCTGGGCGTGCCGGGCAAGGTGGGCGACGGCGTGAAGACCACGCTGAGCTACACCAAGGCCGATGCCAGCACCCTCAACGTCAACACCTACATCGGCAAAAGGCCGACCGCCGACACCTTGCGCCGCTTCCTCGTCGGCCCGGTTGACTGCGAACTCACCGGCTGCACCGAAACGCCCGACGGCAAGACCGTCTTTGCCAACATCCAACACCCTGGTGAGTCTCTCGCGGCGGTGGCCGACGTGACGGACCCGAGCAAGTACCTCAGCCATTGGCCCGGCAATGCAGGCTACGGCGCCGGCGGCGCGACGGCACGGCCGCGCTCCGCGACCCTGGCGATCACCAAGAACGACGGCGGGTTGATCGGCACCTGATTGCCGAAAAACTCTCTCCTCTGGAGAGGACTGGCCGCGGGCAAGACGCTCGCGGCCTTTTTGTTTCCGCGATGAGAACCCAACCCATCAAGCGGACACCGCGGAACCGGCTTTGCCGGGCTGCTGGTGTCGCCCCCTTGAGGGGGAGCGGCGTCAGCCGCTTCGGGGGTGGGTCTACCCCCGGCCGACGAACGGCATCTTGGTGGCCATCACCGTCATGAACTGCACATTCGCGTCCAGCGGCAGGCTGGCCATGTGCACCACCGCGTTGGCCACATGCGCCACGTCCATGCGCGGCTCCACCATCATGCTGCCGTTGGCCTGCGGCACACCCTGGGTCATGCGTTCGGTCATCTCGGTGGCGGCGTTGCCGATGTCGATCTGGCCGCAGGCAATGTCGTGCGCGCGGCCGTCTAGCGAGACGGCTTTGGTGAGGCCGCTGATGGCGTGCTTGGTGGCGGTGTAGGGCGCGCTGAACGGGCGCGGCGCGTAGGCCGAGATCGAACCGTTGTTGATGATGCGGCCGCCGCGTGGTGTTTGGCTCTTCATCATTCGAAACGCCTCTTGAATGCACAAGAAGACGCCGGTCAGGTTGATGTCCACCACCGCCTTCCACTGCTCGACGCTCAACTCGTCCAGCGGTACCGCGGGCGCGCCGGTGCCGGCGTTGTTGAACAGCACGTCGAGCCGTCCGAAGGCCTTGTGCGTGGCCGCAAACAGCGCCTTCACCGACGCGGGGTCGGTCGCGTCGGTCGGCACGACCAGGGCGTTTTTTCCCAGCGCGCCGGCCCGGGTGACGGTTTCCTGCAAGGCATCCGCCCTGCGGCCGGCCAGCACCACGTGGTAGCCGGCGTTCAACAGCGCCAGCGCACTGGCGCGGCCGATGCCGCTGCCAGCACCGGTGACCAAAGCAACTTTCATGGGGACTCCTCGTTCAGGGTGAATGAAACGCTTGGGGCGCCGAATCGAACCGCATCAATCGACGTTGGCGGGCGCTGCGTCCACGGCGTCCGCGGCGTCCACTTCAAAACAATCCGCGAACGTGAAATACAGCGAGGCATAGAACACGGTCGAGAATATCAGCGAGGCGGGCATGGCCGCCAAGGCCACCAGCTGCATTTGCCCCAGCAGCGCGAACACCAGGTTTGACAGCAGTGCAAACAGAAGGATCAGCGCCGTCCAGCTCAGCGCGTAGACCGTGAACGCACTCCGGTTGCGCCAGCACGCCATCAGGCTGAAAAACAGTGCCTTGCCGGCGGTCTGTTCGCCCCAATGCACCAGCGCCGGCGCGTGCCAGAACGGCACCGACAGCAAACCCGCCAGGCCGAAGCGCAGCAGCAGCCCCATTTGCAGCCGCGTGTCGGAGAGTTGCTCCTGCAATGCCTCGGGCGCGGCCTTGCTGTCGGACATGGTCTGCATCAATTTGTCGAGCGCACCGCCGTCGACCACGTCGCTGAACCACATGATCAGCGCGGTGGCCAGCGCATACAGCACCCCGAGCTGCAGCATCGCAACCAGGCGCGGGCGCCCGCGGCGCAGCGGTTCGATAAAGACACGTGGCAGGGGAAACTTGCCCTCCAATGCCGTGCGTGTGGCGATCATGAAACCCAGCGAGGCCAGCGGCAATATCGCCAGCAGCAACAGCGAGCCGATCAGCGGCAGCAGCATCGAGACGAACAGCACGAACATGAAGGTCGCGAACAGCGCTGCGAAGCCGAGCGGCTGTTTGAAGAAGACGGCAAAACCCTGGCGCACCCATCGGGCGCCTCGCGATGCAGGGACAAGTTGGAGTTTCATGGCGCTTTCGGTCGGGGGCGGGCGTACTGCCAGGGCGAATCCAGCCGTGCCTGCAACACGCGCTCGAAATGGGTGGGGTCGTGGGGGTTCAACACGCTGGCGTCGCGGGGCAAATGCTGATCCCACAGCCGCGAGATCCAAAAACGCAGCGCCGCGCCGCGCAGCACCGCGGGCAGCAGGCGAATTTCATCGTCGCTCAAACGGCGCACTGCATCGTAGGCCGAAACAAAGGCGCTGGCGCGCTCCTCAACAAGCTGCGCCGAGGGCAGGGCGATGCACCAGTCGTTCAGGCACACGGCAATGTCGAACAGGAAGGAATCGACGCCGGCAAAGTAAAAGTCGAACAGGCCGGTGAGATGTTCACCTTCGAACATCACGTTGTCGCGGAACAGGTCGGCATGAATCGGCCCGCGCGGCAGGCTGGCAAAAGCGGCCGATGCGGCCAGTTGCCGCTGAAACGCCAGTTCACGCTGGATCAGGCTTTGCCGCGCAGGTGTCATGAACGGCAGCACCTGGGGAATGGTGCTCACCCACCATTCCAAGCCGCGAAGATTCGGCTGGTGCATGCCGAAATCCCGAACCTCCAGGTGCATGCGCGCGAGCATGCCGCCAACGTGGGTGCAATGTGATGGGCTGGGCTCCAGCGGGTGTTTCCCCGGCAGCCGGTCAACCACCGCGGCCGGTTTGGCCTTGAGCGAATGCAGGATCGCACCCAAGGCGTCGGCCTTCGGCCCGGGCACCGGAATGCCGCGCTCGGCCAGGTGCTTCATCAGGTGCAGGTAAAACGGCAGTTCCTGCGCCGTCAGGCGTTCGAACAGCGTGAGCACGTAGCGGCCACCGGTGGTGTCGGCAAAGTAGTTGGTGTTCTCGATGCCGCCGGCGCAGGGCCGAAGTTGAGTGAGCTCACCGATGCCCAGCCGATGGATGAGCGCAGCCGCCTCGTCGAACGAGACTTCGGTGTAGACCGCCATGACTCAAACGTCGATCCGCAAGCTCAGAACTTCAGCACGTTCCAGACGCGTTTCCCGGCTGCGCCGCGCGAGGTGTTGGCGCCGTCGCCGAGATCGCGCGAGCCGTCGCCGGTGATGATTTCATAGGGCGCCGCGCCGCCGCGCTTGGGCGCAACGACGATGCGCTGGGTGTGGCCGCGCACGCGCAACTCCTCGATGCGCGCGCCGTCGTCTTCGATCACGGTGTACAAAACCTTCGGCTCGGCCGTGCCTGCGGAAGGCGCGGCCGGTTGCGCCCGGCAGGGTACCCCCGCGAATGCCACGAGACAGGCCAAGGCCGCTGCTGAGATGAGATTCATGGCCGCATTTTAGGTGCCTGCGCGCAAGCCTTGATTCACAATCCCGCCATGAGTGAAAACATCGGTGACAAGACCCTTCTGCTGGTAGACGGCTCCAGCTACCTGTACCGCGCCTTTCATGCGCTGCCCGACCTGCGCAGCGCGGACGGTTTTCCCACCGGCGCGATCCACGGCGTGGTGGCCATGCTCAGGCTGCTGCGCAAGCAATTCAACGCCGAGCACGCCGCCTGCGTGTTCGACGCCAAGGGCCCGACCTTTCGCGACGCGTGGTACCCCGAATACAAGGCGCAACGCTCGGCCATGCCCGAGGCGCTGGTGCAGCAAATCGAGCCCATCCACGAGGTCGTCCGGCTGCTCGGCTGGCCGGTGCTGACGGTGCCGGGCATCGAGGCCGACGACGCGATCGGCACGCTGGCCAAGGTGGCGGCGCGCAGTGGCCACAAGGTGGTGATCTCCACCGGCGACAAAGACCTGGCGCAACTGGTGAACGACGAAGTGACGCTCATCAACACCATGAGCAACGAGAAGCTCGACGTGGCCGGTGTGAACGCCAAGTTCGGCGTGCCGCCGGAACGCATCATCGACTACCTATCGCTGATGGGCGACACCGTGGACAACGTGCCCGGTGTCGAGAAGGTCGGCCCGAAAACCGCTGCGAAGTGGATCGCCGAACATGGCACCCTGGAAGGCGTGATGGCCGCTGCCGCCGGCATGAAAGGCGTGGCCGGCGAGAACCTGCGCAAGGCGCTGGACTGGCTGCCCCAGGGCAAGCGGCTGGTGACCGTGGTGACCGATTGCGACCTGAGCGGCCATGTGCCGGGCTGGCCCATGCTGGAGGCGCTGGCCTTGAAGCCGGTCGATCACGATGCGCTGTTGGCGTTCTACACGCGCTATGGGTTCAAGAGTTGGCGCAAGGAGCTGGAGGAGGCGCAAGGCGCCACCGTTCGGGCCGCGCGTGCCGAAGCACCTGGCCAGGCGCAGGGCGAATCGGAAGGCGCCGGTTCGGCCGGGGAACCCTTGGTGCCGGCAGCGGCACCCGCCACTGGCGCCGACGCCATCACCAAGCACTACGAAACCGTGCTGACCTTCGACGCGCTGGACAGTTGGATCGCGCGCATCGAAGCAGCGCCGCTGACCGCCATCGACACCGAGACCGATTCCCTGGACGGCATGCGCGCGCAGATCGTCGGCATCTCGCTGGCCGTCAAGCCATTCGAGGCGGCCTACATTCCGCTGCGCCACAGTTATGCCGGCGCGCCCGACCAGTTGCCGGTGGACATGGTGCTGGCGCGACTGAAGCCGTGGCTTGAAAACCCCAGCGCCGCCAAGCTGGGCCAGAACATCAAGTACGACACGCATGTGCTGGCCAACGCGGGCATCAACATCCGCGGTTATGTGCACGACACCATGCTGCAAAGCTACGTGCTCGAAGCCCACAAGCCCCACAGCCTGGAAAGCCTGGCCGCGCGCCACCTTGAGCGCAGCGGCCTGAGCTACGAGGACCTGTGCGGCAAGGGCGCGCACCAGATTCCGTTTGCCCAGGTCGATGTGGCCAAGGCCACCGAATACTCCGGCGAAGACAGCGAGATGACGCTGCACGTGAACCAGAAGTTGTGGCCGCAGGTGCAGGCGCAGGCCGGTCTGCTGGACGTGTACCAGCGCATCGAGATGCCCACCGCCGCCGTGCTGTGCCGGATCGAGCGCAACGGCGTGCTGATCGACAGCGAGGTGCTGGCGCGCCAAAGCGCCGAACTCGCCGAGCGCATGGTGGCGCTGGA
>JANNDW010000265.1:0-1629 GCA_031378125.1 Methylibium sp.
TGCGCCAGCCGCGCCACGCTGGCGGCCTGGGTGCGGTTCACCACGGCCAGCGTCTTGAAGATGGTGGTGATGTGCGCCTTGACGGTCTTGTCGGACAGGCCGAGCGCGCGGCCGATTTCCTTGTTCGACAGGCCCTTGCTAAGCAGCCGCAGCACCTCCCGCTGACGCTCCGTGAGCGATGCGCGCGGGGCCGCGCCGTTCGGGCCGCTCGTGGCGGCGGCCACTGCGTTGAGCATCAACGGCGGCACATAGAGGTTGCCCGACAGCACCAGCGCCAGCGCCGACAACAAGGTTTGCGGCGCCGCCGACTTGGGCACGTAGCCCAGCGCGCCCAGCGCGAGTGCACGCCGCACGTCTTGCGGGTCTTCCGACGACGACAGCACGATCACCGGCAACTCGGGGCGGCGCCGGCCGAACTCGGGCACCGCCGACATGCCGCCGGTGCCCGGCATCTCCAGGTCGAGGAACACGGCGTCCAGATCGAGGTGCGCTTCGGCCATGCGCACGCCCTCGGCGCCGTCGCCCGCCTGCAGCACCTCGGTGTTGGGCCCGGCCTGGCGCAGCATCGCGGCCAGCCCTTCGCGAAGGATCGCGTGGTCGTCGACGATGAGCAGCTTCATGCGCCGATTGTGGGCCGCCGCACCGGTGCGCCGCAAGGCCGCCGGAAGTCGCGGGACGGGTCTTAAGACTTCAGTCCGATTGACGCCAGACCGGCCGCGCCGGGACCATTCATTCGCAGCCAGTCCAATCCGTTCACAAAACCCGGACGGCCGCGAAAAACTGTCATCACAAGCTTCAGGAGAGGAAAAACCATGAACCCCACAGCCCCGAATCCAGGCGACGCTGCCCTGCGCGCCGTCGTTCGCCGCCTGGCGCTGGCCAGCCTGATGTCAGCGGTGGCCGCGTGCGGTGGCGGTGGCGGCACGGACGACTCGTCCAGTGCTGCGCCGCCACCCGCACCCGCACCGGCCCCGGCGCCGGCACCGGCACCCGCACCCGCACCGGCACCGGCACCCGCACCGGCGGCAAACGCCTACCTCTGCGGCACACCACTGACCGCCAACCCGACCGGGTACGGCGAGGTTTGCAGACGCCCGATCGGAGTCGGAAGACTTGAGGGCCAGGTCCTTCCCGTGGCTGTTTGCCTGGGCACGCGCAATTGCGACTACATCGAAGCCACGGTGAGCCTCAGAACATCTCCGGACTACCGTGGCCCGCTGACGGGCAAGCTGTTGCACTGCGAAGGGAACCCTGGCTTGGAGCTGGTGCCCAATTGCTCGGACCCGACACGCAACGATGTGAACCATCTCGGCATGATCGGCTTCAGGTTCGGTCTGCCCAACGGCAATGTGGGGCCCAACACCACGGTGACCTATCAGGTTCTCACCTCGACCGACGCGATCGCGTTGGGGCGTTGCACCAAGCTTGGCGACCCACCCGTTGACAGCGACGCGACTCACCTGCGCATCGATGACGAGTCCGGCAACTCGCTGTACGTGACGATCAGGGTGACGGGCACCAGTTGCGGCTTCGCATGATCGAGGGGCGATGTCGTGACGCGGTGCAGCCGCCCAAGCGCTGCGCACCTGGCGGTCCGACGCCCCAAAAAAGCCAAACCACGCACCAGGG
>JANNDW010000311.1:0-1854 GCA_031378125.1 Methylibium sp.
TGCGAGCCACGCCAAGCGCGTCTCCATGCCCTTCGGCGCTGGCCCGCGCACCTGCCCCGGGCGCTACCTGGCGCTGGTGGAAATGAAGATGGCGCTGGCGATGCTGCTGGGTTGCTTCGACATCGAAAGCGTCGAGGCGCCCGGTGGTGAAGGCGGCGAAGCCGAGGAGCGCATGTCGTTCACGATGGTGTCGGTGGGGTTGAGGATGAGGGTGGTGGAGCGGGGATGAGGCGGCCTCGCAGTGCGCCGTGGCGCCGGTGTCGTGGCGCCGGTTGGCGAACAAGCCCTCTTTGTGTAGACTGCTGTGTAAGGAGTCACACATGGCCACCAATCTCTCGCTTGACCCGGAACTGATCGAACGCGCCCTGGAGGTGAGCGGCGAGCGCACCAAGAAGGCGGCGGTCACCTTGGCGCTGCGCGAATTCATCGCCCGGCGCGGGCAGAAGCGCCTGGTCGAACTGATGGGCAAGCTCGAGTGGGATGACTCGTTCGACTACAAGGCCGAAAGGTCCCGGGGTTGACACTGCTGGTCGACACCAGCGTCTGGTCACTGGCGCTGCGACGCGACCAGCCGCCCGCCGTGCCGCAGATCAGCGCATTGCGCGCCGCCCTCGAAGGCGACGAGATCGTGGTGACCACCGGCCTCGTTCTGCAGGAACTGCTGCAGGGGATCGCCGGGCCACGCGCACGCCAGAACATCATCGAACACTTCGCGGCACTGCCCCTTGTCAGCCCGGACCGGCAAGATCACATCGACGCCGCCGAGTTGCGCAACACCTGCCGACGCGTCGGCGTTCAAATCGGCACGGTCGACGCGCTGCTGGCCCAGCTTTGCATTCGCCATGAGTTGACCTTGCTGACCACCGACAACGACTTCGTTCATGCCGCGGCACGTTGCGCGTTGAAGGTGTGGAAGTAGGCTGAACGTACCCTTCCAGATGCCACGGCCGCTCGTTGGTCTGATCAGCGGACCGACGAAGGAAGGTCGTCGCCGAGATGCCGGGCCAGCCAAGAGACGAAGTCGCGCCGGCAGTCGATGATCGCGATCACCATCACGCTGCCTTCCTCGACCATGTAGATCATCCGCCACGGCCGCAACACAATCTCGCGCCACGGCTGGCTTCTGATGTTGGCGCTGGCGGCAAGCTCGGGAATGCGACGCCCGCGTTCGGGAAAATACGCCAGCTTGCGAGCCTGCTCGTGCAGCCGGTCGAAAACCCGCAGCGCGTCGATCGCGCGCTGGCTCGCCCGCCAGGCCTCAGGTGCCTAAAAAATGCTTGCGGTAGCGGGCCGGCAGTTCATCGAAGCGCATCAGCAGCGGCAGATCGGCGGTCTGGAAATCCGGGTCCCATGCCGGCGCGCCCAGCACCTTGGCGCCACAGCGCAGGTAGCCCTTGATCAGCGCCGGTGTTTCGGCGTCGAGGTCCTGGCGCAACGCGTCGACCGGCAAGGCCAGGCGCGGTGTGGCGCGCCATTGCGGGGACACGAGGTGGGTCCGGCGCAGCCTGGCCCAAAGGCTTGCCGCGGCATGCCCGCCGTCGCGCATGCCGATGCTGGCGCAGCCGATCATCGTGTGCAGTCCGTTGCGCAACATGAACTCGCCGAGGGCACCCCACAGCGCCATCACGACTCCGCCGAAACGCCAGTGCGGATGGACGCAGGAACGACCCAACTCGACCGCCTTGTCGAGCAGCGGGCGCACGCGCTCCAGGTCGAATTCGGTTTCCGAGTAAAGGCCGCCGGCGCGCCGTGCCGCGTCGGGCGTCAGCACCCGGAAGGTGCCGATCACTTCGCCGGGTTCATAGGCCGGCTCCACGGCGCGCACCAGCAGATGTTCACAGAATGCGTCGAAAC
>JANNDW010000314.1:0-1962 GCA_031378125.1 Methylibium sp.
TTTCGACGACTGCTCAACTCCGCCGGTGCCCAGCCTCCCGTGGGCACCTGGATCATGTCGGCCAGCCCGATCGTTGCCGAAGCGGTCGGCTGCGCCGGTTTCGACTGGGGCGTGATCGACATGGAGCACACGCCGCTGGACCTGATGGACGTGGTGCACATGCTGCAGGCCGTCGCCGGGACCAAGCTGGTGCCCATCGTGCGCGTGCCGTGGAACGAGACCGTGATGGTCAAACGTGTGCTCGACGCCGGCGCCCAGACGCTCCTGTTTCCTTTCGTGCAAAACGCCGATGAAGCGCGCCGCGCCGTGGCTGCCACGCGCTACCCGCCCGAGGGTGTGCGCGGCATGGCAGGCATGAGCCGTGGCTCGCGCTTCGGCACCATTCCCGACTATTACAAGGCTGCCAACAAGCAGATCGGCGTGATCGTGCAGCTGGAGACTCCGGCCGCAGTCGATCAACTCGAAGCCATTGCCGCGGTCGAAGGCGTCGATGCGATCTTCCTCGGCCCGGCCGATCTGTCCGGCGCGATGGGCCATGTGGGCAACACGACCCACCCGGCCGTGATGGAACTGATGGCCCAGGCGGCGCAACGCTGCAAGGCCATCGGCAAGCCGGTCGGCACGGTCGGCGGCACGCCGGAGGTGGTGGCGCAGTACCGTGCGGCGGGCTTCACGTTCATCGCGATCGGGTCCGACCTGGGGCTGCTGATGCGCGGCGCGCAGGCCGCCGTGGCTGCGCTGCGCACCACCGGCGGCGAACACGTTCACACGCTCGCCGGCGGCACGCAGACCGGCCAACAACCGCAGGGGTACTGACACCATGGCCGCAGTCGATCTCAAAGGCGTCGTCAAGAGCTACGACGGCAAGACACAAGTCATCCACGGCATCGACCTGGACATCAAGCACGGCGAATTCGTCGTCTTCGTCGGCCCTTCGGGCTGCGGCAAGAGCACCTTGCTGCGCATGATCGCGGGGCTGGAGACCATTTCCGGCGGCGAAATCCGCATCGGCGACCGGGTCGTCAACGACCTGCCGCCGCGCGCGCGCGACATCGCGATGGTGTTCCAGGACTACGCGCTGTACCCGCACAAGAACCTGTTCGACAACATGGCCTTCGGCCTGCGCTTGCGCGGCACCAACGAAACCGAAATCAAGACGCGCGTGATGGACGCCGCCAAGCTGCTGCGCATCGACCACATGCTCGAACGCAAACCCGGCGCGCTCTCCGGCGGCCAACGCCAGCGCGTGGCCATCGGCCGGGCCATCGTGCGCCAGCCCAAGGTGTTCTTGTTCGACGAGCCGCTCTCCAACCTCGACGCGCAACTGCGCGGCGAGATGCGCAGCGAGATCAAGCGCCTGCACCAGCGCCTGGGTGCGACCATCATCTACGTCACGCACGACCAGGTCGAGGCGATGACCATGGCCGACCGCATCGCGGTGCTGAGCGCCGGCCGCAAGATGCAGTACGACACGCCCGACACCATCTACAACCAGCCCGCGGCCTTGTTCGTGGCCGGCTTCACCGGTGCGCCGGCGATGAACCTGGTGGACTGCACCTTGACCGGCGGGCGGGCCGACCTGGGTGGCGGCGCGCAGATCATGGTGCCGGCCTCACTGGCCGCGCGCGCAGGCAGCACGGCCAAGCTCAAGTTCGGCGTGCGGCCCGAGAACATCACGCTCACGCCGCAAGCCGCCGACGACATCGCCTTGCCGGCTGAGGTGTCGCTGCTGGAACCGCTGGGCGCCGAAACCCTGGCCACCTTGAAGGTGGGCGCCTCGGAAATGATCGCGCGCTGCCCGGCCTCGTTCCGCGAAGCGCCGGGTTCGCGTTTGTCTGTCCACCTGAACCCGCGCCACCTGCGTTTGTTCGATGCGGCCAGCGGCGCCGCGATCTGATTTCTTGTCGACATCCCACCCTAGGAGACTTTCATGAAGCGTCGTACCTCCCTCACCCTGCTTTC
>JANNDW010000345.1:0-1703 GCA_031378125.1 Methylibium sp.
GTGCCAATGCCGACGATCGAGTCGGCTTCGAACGCGGTGATCTGCCCCTGGCTCAAAGCGTCGTATTCGGCCAGTTCGTCCTCAAGGTCGTCGAGCTGGCTGCGCAGCCCGGCGCGCATCGCTTTCACGGCCTTCGGGTGCAGGCCCGGCGCATCGGGTGCTGCAAGCGCCTGGCGAAATCGCGCGGCCTGGCTTTGGGCGACGAGGTACTGGCGCTGGTTGGTGATCACGGCAAGTCCTTTAGATCGATGACCACGATGCCCTTGCGTCGGCCCTCGCGGTCGGTCTGGAAGAAATCGCGGAACAGCGTGCCCTGCGGATCGGCGCGCCCGTCGGCGATGAACAGTTCGCCCAGGAAGGCAGCCTTCTGCGTCGCGCGGCCACGGTCGAAGGTGAGTAGCCTTTCATCGACCCGATCAAGGTCCACGCCTTGCGCATCCCAGCAGGCGTCGAAGTCGCCGGGCTCCTCCTTCGCGGTGACGAAGCTGCCGTCGATGTAGGCGCGTGCGCAGCCAGCCGCCTTCAGCAGGCGCAACGCTTCGAGCATTCCGGCCAGCAGCTTGCGCCGCCACGGCGTTTGGCCGAATCGGCCGAGCATGTCCTGCCAGGCAGCAGCATGTTCGCCGTCGGGAAGATTGCCGGTGACGGGATCGAAATCGGGAATCACAACACAACTCTATCATTGTGTTTCTCCGGCTGCAATTTCGCGCCGAGTTGCGGGCCCGTGAGTGCCTTGGCTGGGGTGCGGTGGTCATCGAGCACAGCCAGGCGTTGCCTGAAAAATGGGTGATGCTGTGCTTGGCTTCGCCCTTGCGGATGCGGTGTATTTGTTTCTCGCCGTCGCCGATAGTCTCGGCCGTTTCGTGCTGGCTAAAAGGCGTTGACTTGCCAGGTCAGCTGGCGGCGACGTAGCGGCGCAGGTCTTTCACCGGCATGAACAGGTGCAGCGGGTCGGTGGGCGCGTCGATGAATTCAAAGCGACGGTAAAAGGCGCGGGCCGTCTCGTCCTTGGCATGAACCGCCATGGCCCCGATGCCGGCGATATCGGCGGCTTGCACGGTGCGCCGCATGGCGTCTTTGAGCAGGCCGGCCCCTGCGCCACGGCCTTGCCAGTCCAGCCCCACACCGAGGCGAGCCAACAGCATGAAGGGGAGGGGGTGGCGGGCCAGCCCCTTGGTCAACCGCTCGGGTGCGTCTTCGCAACGCACCTCGCCAACGACCAGTGTGTAGAAGCCGATGACAAGCTCATCAGCCAGGCCGACGTAGGTTTGTGCGGCGTTGGCCTGCTGGTTGGCCAACGCAAAGCGGGTGAGGAAGCGGTTGAGCGCTGGCTCGCCGCAGTCGAACGCCTCAACGGCATGCTGCCGTGATAGCTTCTCGATCCGGAACGCGGTCACTGGGTGTCGCCGCCCTCAAACAGGCTGGGCTTGCTGAACAGCCTCTCGACACGGGGCAGTGCGCGGGGCTCGGCATCGAGCGCGGCCATGAAGACGCCCCAATTCTCTGCATTGAGACCGAAGTGCCGCCTCTGCGCGAGGGTTTCTTCGGCACGGGAGAGCGCGCTGTCTAGCACGAACTCGCTGAGCGACCGGCGGTCGGCCGCTGCCGCAGCCACCAGCGCTCGCTTGGCTGCAGGCGTCAGCCGCAGATCGAGTTTTTCAGTACGGGTCGATGGTGTTGGCATGGCATAAGTCCTTTGTCTG
>JANNDW010000374.1:0-3399 GCA_031378125.1 Methylibium sp.
CCCGACATGTTCAGCTTGAGCGGCAGGTGTGACGACTGGCCGCCGTAGACCTTGTTGCCGACCTGGCGCTTGGCGTAGTTCACCAAGATCTTGCGCTGGCCGCGCTCGACGAACACCACCACGAAGGTCACCAAGCCAACGACGGCAATGATGAACAGCGCGACGATGATGCTCATCGCACCGGTGCGCACCAATTCGAACAGGCCTCCAATGGCGCTCGGCAGCCCTGCGGCGATGCCACCGAAGATCAGGATGGAGATGCCGTTGCCCAGGCCACGCTCGGTGATCTGCTCACCCAGCCACATCAGGAACATGGTGCCGGCCACCAGGCTCACCACCGCGGTCATGCGGAATCCAAAGCCAGGTGCGATCACCAAACCTTGTGATCCTTCAAGCGCCAAGGCAATACCCAAGGACTGAAACAATGCCAGGCCCAGCGTGCCGTAGCGCGTGTACTGGGTGATCTTGCGGCGGCCCGACTCGCCTTCCTTCTTCAGCGCTTCCAGCGTGGGCACCACGTAGGTCATCAACTGCATGATGATCGACGCCGAGATGTACGGCATGATGCCCAGCGCGAACACCGTGAAGCGTGATAACGCGCCTCCCGAGAACATGTTGAACAAGCTCAGGATGCCGCCTTGCTGGCCCTTGAAGAGCTGCTGCAGCTGGTTCGGGTCGATGCCGGGGACCGGAATGTGCGCGCCGATCCGATAGACCACCAGCGCCAGCAGCAAGAACACAAGCCGGCGACGCAGGTCGCCGAACTTGCCGCTCTTGGCCAGTTGATTCGCGTTGGTAGCCACTGATCGTGTTTCCGGGTTGACTTGCTTCTCGATCAGGCGACCGAGCCGCCCGCAGCCTCGATGGCCGCCTTGGCACCTGCCGTGGCGCCAACGCCCTTGAGCGCCACCGCCTTGGTCAGCGCGCCCGTCTTGATCACCTTGACCACCTTGGCGAGTTCACCCACCAAACCGGCCTGCTTCAACGTCAGGATATCGACCTCGGGCGCACCCAGGCGCTCCAGGTCGGTCAGGTTGATTTCAGCGTTAAACCGCAGCAGGTGCGACTTGAAGCCCCGCTTGGGCAGGCGCCGCTGCAGCGGCATCTGGCCGCCTTCGAAGCCCACCTTGTGGTAGCCACCCGAACGCGACTTCTGGCCCTTGTGGCCACGACCCGCGGTCTTGCCCAGGCCCGACCCGATGCCGCGGCCGACGCGACGTTTGGCGTGCTTGGCGCCTGCCGGCGGCTTGATGCTGTTGAGTTCCATGTTCAGTTCCTCGGGGTCCGTGTTCAACGAAGAGTCAAAGCACCTTGACCAGGTAGGACACCTTGTTGATCATGCCGCGCACCGCGGGCGTGTCTTCCAGGGTCGATTCGCTGTTCAGCTTGCGCAGGCCCAGGCCGCGAACCGTGGCGCGGTGCGATTCGCGCGTGCCGTTGATGCTGCGCACCAGCTTGATCTGCACTGTCTTCTTGTCACTCATGTCTATTCTCCGGAAAAGGCGCGGCCGCGGCGGGTTCAGTTGAAGATCTCTTCAACCGTCAACCCGCGCTTGGCAGCAATCTCGGCCGGCGTGTTGGTGTTCTTCAACGCGTCGAGGGTGGCTCGGACCAGGTTGTAGGGATTGGACGAGCCCAGGCTCTTGCACACGATGTCGGTCACGCCCATCACTTCGAACACCGCGCGCATCGGGCCGCCGGCAATGATGCCGTCACCCTGCTTGGCGGGCGCCATCAGCACGCGCGAGGCGCCGTGATGACCGACCACCTTGTGCTGGATCGTGCCGTTCTTCAGCGCGACCTTGACCATGTTGCGGCGGGCCGAGTCCATCGCCTTGGTCACCGCCACCGGCACTTCCTTGGCCTTGCCCTTGCCCATGCCGATGCGCCCGTCCCCATCGCCCACCACGGTGAGGGCGGCAAAGCTCAGCGTGCGGCCGCCCTTGACCACCTTGGTGACGCGGTTGACCGCAATCATCTTTTCCTTCAGACCGTCATCACGGCCTTCATCTTGAACGCGGGGTTGAAACTTCGCCATTTTCGAATTCCTTGGTTCGCCTGGGGCTGGGCTTAGAACTTCAAGCCGGCTTCGCGGGCCGCATCAGCCAATGCCTTGACACGGCCGTGGTAGGCAAAACCCGCGCGGTCGAAGGCGACCGTTTCAATGCCGGCTGCCTTCGCCTTTTCGGCGATTCGCTTGCCAATGACGCTGGCCGCGGCGACATTGCCGCCTTTGCCAGCGGCGCCGATTTCCTTGCGCATTTCGGCTTCGGCGGTAGACGCACTGGCGAGCACCTTGACGCCATCGTCGGAAATGACGCTGGCATAGATGTGCAGGTTGGTGCGGTACACCGTCAGCCGGGCGACACGCTGGATGGCGATGCGCACTCGGGTCTGGCGGGAACGACGAATCCGCTGATCTTTTTTGTTCAACATGTCATGCGCTCCTTACTTCTTCTTGGTCTCTTTGAGCGAGACCTTCTCGCCGAGATAACGAATGCCCTTGCCCTTGTACGGCTCGGGCGGGCGCAGCGCGCGCACTTCAGCAGCGATCTGACCCACGGCCTGGCGGTCGGTGCCTTTGATGGTGATCTCGGTCTGCGTCGGGCACTCGACCTTGATGCCGGCCGGCATTTCCTTGCCGACGGGATGCGAGAACCCGATTTGCAGATTCAGCTTCGGCCCGACGGCCTGGGCACGGAAGCCCACGCCCACCAGGGTCAGCTTCTTCTCGAAGCCCTTGCTGACGCCGTTGACCATGTTGGCCACCAATGCGCGCAAGGTGCCGGACATCGCATCCGCCTCAACCGAATCGTTGGCCGGCGTGAACATCAGCTTGCCGCCTTCATTCTTAACCGCGACCAAGGCGTTCACCGGCCGCACCAGCGTGCCGAGTGCGCCCTTGACGCTGATCTGCCCGGCCGTCACCGAAACATCCACGCCCTGCGGGACGCTGATCGGCATTTTTCCTACGCGTGACATAGCGACCTCTCCCGAATTTGATGCATCAAGCGACGTAGCACAGCACTTCGCCGCCGATGCCGGCTTGGCGCGCCTTGCGATCCGTCATCACGCCCTTGGGCGTGGTCACGATGGCAACACCCAGGCCATTCATCACATTGGGGATGTCGTGCCGGCCTTTGTAGACACGCAAACCGGGACGGCTGACACGCTCGATGTGCTCGATCACCGGACGGCCCGCGTAGTACTTGAGCGCGATCTCCAGCTCGGGCTTGGTGGCTTCTCCGCGCACCGCGAAGTTATCGATGTAGCCCTCGTCCTTCAGGACCTTGGCGATCGCCACCTTCAGCTTGGACGACGGCATCACCACCTTGGGCTTTTCCACCATCTGCGCGTTGCGGATGCGGGTCAGCATATCGGCGATCGGATCACTCATGC
>JANNDW010000489.1:0-11974 GCA_031378125.1 Methylibium sp.
GCTGACCGGTTTGGGGCTGGTGATCGGCAGCATTCCCGCCTGGCCACTGATCCGCCAATGGCGTGTGCCCCCGAGCACGCTGCTGTTGGGCGTCTATGGCTTGTTCGGATTTCACTTCCTGCTCTTCGTTGCGCTGCGCCACGCGCCGCCGGTCGAAGCCAACCTGGTCAACTACTTGTGGCCGCTGTTCATCGTGGTGGTCGCGCCGGTGTTCCTGCGCGATGTCAGCCTTCGACCAGTCCATGTCGGCGCGGCGCTGGTGGGCTTTTTTGGCGCGGCACTTGCCATCGTTGGCGGGCGCGACCTGGCGGTCGGTTTTGCGTGGGGCTACTTGCCCGCGTAGGGTTCGGCGTTCATCTGGGCCAGCTATTCGCTGCTGACCAAGCGCGTGGCGCATTTCCCGACCGCCGCGATCGGGCTGTTCGGCCTGGTGTCTGGGTTGATGTCGCTCGCCTGCCATGTGCTGCTGGAACCGTCGGTGAGCCTGAGCTTGCACGACTGGGGTCTGCTGGCGGTGCTGGGCCCGGGCCCGCTCGGTGCGGCGTTCTATTTGTGGGACGCCGCGCTCAAGCGCGGGGACCCGCGCAGCATCGGCATCCTGAGTTGCCTGACGCCGTTGGCTTCCACCGTGCTGCTGGTGTTGACCAGCGGGCGTCCGTTCACGCCGTGGATCGCGCTGGCGGCGGTGTTGATCGTCGGCGCCGCCGTGGTGGGCATGCGGGTGCGGTGATGCCGCTGATCCAGTCTGCGCGAGCGGCGCTTCCACCCATCGATTCAGCGCCGCCGGTGGGTCGCAGCTCATGGCCACGGTCGGGGCACTTTGGCGTACGCCTACACTTTCGAACGACACACAAGCGCCCACACCGATTGCCAGGGCAAGCCTGTCGGCGGCAAGATAGCGAGCAGTTTTCATTCGAGGATTTTCATGCAACGAAGAAAGTTCACGGCACTGTTCACCTCCTTCGCCGCCCTGTGGGGAATGCGGGGCCAGGCGCATGCGGCGAGTTTGAACGAGCTCGATGCCGCGACCGGCGTTCGGGCGGCGCTTGAGCGCGGCGCGCTGGCGGCCGTGGGGCTGCTGGGAAAGACCGACGGTTTCCTGGGCAACCCGAAGGTGCGCATCCCGCTGCCGGGCTTCTTGAACGATGCTGCCAAGCTGCTCAAGGCCACCGGCCAGCAAAAGCGGGTCGATCAGTTGGTGACGGCGATGAACCGGGCCGCCGAGGCTGCCATGCCCGAAGCGAAATCGCTGTTGGTCAGCACCGTCAAGGCCATGAGCGTGGACGATGCCGTCAAGGTGGTCAAGGGCGGCGACAACTCGGTCACTCAGTTCTTCGCCGACAAGACCCGCGAGCCGCTGGGAGTGAAGTTCCTGCCCATCGTGACCCAGGCGACGGAAAAGGTGTCACTGGCCGCCAAGTACAACTCCGTCGCGTCGAAAGCGGCTACCTTTGGGCTGCTGAAAAAGGAAGACGCCAACATCGAGCAGTACGTTTCAGGCAAGGCGCTGGACGGCCTGTTCCTGATGATCGGCGAGGAGGAGCGCAAGATCCGCAAGGACCCAATCGCCACCGGCAGCGCCATCCTGAAGAAGGTTTTCGGCTCGCTGAAGCAAGGCGGCTGAGTGGCCGCCTGCCGCTTCACAGCCCTTTGGACAGCTCGAACATCAGCGCCGAGGGCAATGAGCTTGCAATGACGTCGCGGCCGACGCGGGCCATTCTGGAACCGCTGAAGCCCGACATCTCGAACGTGTTGCCTTCTTCGATAATTTCGATGAAAGCGAACTCCGGCACCTCGTCGACGATCTCGTCGCGAAACTTGCCAAAACGTTCGCCGTTCTGGATGGCCTCGATGACGATTGCGTGCGGCAATCCGTCGCGGCAAAAGTCCGCTGCCTCGTCGACGGAGTTGACGAAGTCCACGACCAGGCCCATGTTTTTCAGCGCGTCACGGATCAGCGCGCGCATCTCGCGGCGCGACGAAACCACCAGCACATGGTTGCCGGCCAGTGGCTTGGAGTTGGTGCTGGGGGCAAACCCGTCGTCCAGCTCCATTGTGCTCACGCCCTCAATTTCGTCGTAGGCCGTGCGCGGAAACTCCAGCGTCAGGGTGGTGCTGCCCGCGTCGTCGACCCGCTGCAGGGGCAACCCCATGGTCTGGGCCGTCTGCTCCAGCATGCGCCACGCAAGCGCGTTGAGTTCGGGCGGCAGCGCGGTGGCCGTGACCTCGCTTTGGGGTTGATCGGGTGAGCGGCTGGCGAAATGGCAGATCAGCCGGGCATGCGCCGGCCAGGCCATGATGTCGATGGTGAACTCGATCTGCGAACGCGCATTGGCCAGCGCCCAATCGAGGCTGGTGTTGAGCAGGCTGAACAGCAGCGAGGCGTCGACGATCACCTCGGCCGCCTTCAAGACCGGCTTGAGCACGATGCCGCGCGCGGCCGTCTCGCGATGGCGATGGGCCAGAACACCCTTGAACGTGGTGGCGAGTTGCAGTCTCTCGTGCGACTGGCGCAGCCGCCCCGACGCCAGGCGGGAGAGTTGCTGCCCCAGCATCCCCGCATGGCGGGCTTGTTCAATCTCTTCACGCAAAGCCTTCAGGCTGGCCCGGTCGATGCACCCGGTCGTGGTGAGCGAGTGGATGCGCTCCAGCGCCGCGGTCAAAGGCCCGGCGATCTCGGCGCCGATTTCTGACACGAGTTCGTGCCAGCGCTGAGCGTCGCTGTGCTCCCCTTCGGCGGCGGCGGCGAACAACCGGCCTTGCTGGCCTGGTGTGCGGCTGATCTCGGACATGTCCATACCGGGTTACCTCGTTCACTCTGTTGCTTGTCGGGGCGTTGCATCCACTTCGTGGGGATCGTCGACAAGTGTTACAAATCGTGAACAGAGTTTGCTTTGCATTGGCGCAGCGCGCCAGTCCTTTAACTCGATTTCCCTCGGCCTGGGGGAGTGTGAATATCACAACTCCCGATGGCGATCGCCAACTGCGGCGCAATGTCACGAATCGGCCCAAGGCCCGGCCCAACCCGGGTCGGCGCGAGAGGAAATTTGCGCCGCGCCAAGACACTGCGCATCAAATCACTTTGGCGGCGCGCAATGCCTGGACCTCGGCGTCGCTCAAACCCATTTGCGCCAACACCTCGGCCGTGTGCTGGCCCAGCAATGGCGGCGGGTGACGGTATTGCACCGGTGTGGCCGAGAGCCGCATCGGGCTGGCGACCAGCTGTACCGAGCCGGCCAGCGGGTGCGGCATGCGCACCGTCATTTCTCGCGCCAGCACCTGCGGGTCGGCAAAAACCTCGGCCAGGTTGTTGATCGGCCCGCAGGGCACCTTGGCGCCTTCGAGTGCGCTCAGCCAGTCGGCGCGCGTACGCTTTTTCATCGCTGCGGCCAGCAGCGGCACCAGCGTGGCGCGGTGCCGAACGCGCTCGGCGTTGCGCGCAAAACGTGAGTCCTTTGGAAACTCACGCAGGCCAGCCACATCGCAGAACTTGGCGAATTGGCGGTCGTTGCCCACAGCCAAAATAAGGTGGCCATCGGCGACTTCGAAGACCTGGTACGGGACGATATTCTGATGCGCGTTGCCGGCGCGCTGTGGTGCCACGCCGGTGGCGAGGTAGTTCGCTCCGAGGTTGGCCAGCATCGCCACCTGCGTGTCCAGCAGCGCCATGTCGATCGCTTGGCCCTGGCCGGTCAGGTCGCGGTGGCGCAACGCCGCCAGGATGGCGGTGCTTGCATACATGCCGGTGAACAGATCGGCCACCGCAACGCCGACCTTCTGCGGGCCGCCGCCAGGTTGGCCGTCGTCGATCTCGGCGCGTGACGGGCCTGTCACGCTCATCAAACCGCCAATGCCTTGCACGGCATAGTCGTAGCCGGCCCGATCGCGGTAGGGCCCCGTCTGGCCGAATCCCGTGATCGAGCAATAGATCAGCCTCGGGTTGAGCGCCAGCAGGCCGGAAGCGTCCAACCCATAGCGGGCCATGTCACCCACCTTGTAGTTTTCAACGAACACGTCGCTTTGCTGCGCCATTTTTCTGATCAGCGCTTGGCCCGGCTCGCGGGCGATGTCCACTGTGACAGAGCGCTTGTTGCGGTTGGCGCCCAGGTAGTACGCGGCTTCGGCGGTGTCTTGGCCGGCCCGGTCTTGCAGGAACGGCGGGCCCCATCCACGTGTGTCATCGCCGCCGACATGCCCTTGCCCTGTGGGACGTTCGACCTTGATGACGTCGGCGCCCAGGTCGGCCAAGGTCTGCGTGCACCAGGGGCCGGCCAGCACGCGCGACAGGTCGAGCACACGCACGCCGGCCAGTGGAAGCGGGGCGCCGTTTGCGTTTGCATCAGTCATGCAAGCCATTGTGCTGCCGCGGCACGCGGGTGTCGCCCGGATAATCGACCGATGAGTATTTCTCGCGCCCTGACCGCCGTCCTGGTTCTGGCCGGCTGTTCGCCGACCCTGGATTGGCGCGAGACGCGGCCCGAAGGCGCCGGCGTGGTTGCGATGTTTCCTTGCCGGCCGGACCGCCACGCGCGGCCGGTGGTCGTCGCGGGCGCGAGCACGAGGATGGAGATGCTGGTTTGCACCGCGGGCGGCGCACGCTTCGCGGTGAGCTTCATGGACCTGGCCGATCCCGCCGCCGTCACTCCCGCGTTGGCGGAATTGCGTGCAACGGCGCTGGCCAATATCGGCGGTGTCCAGCGCGGCAGCGAGCCGGCACAGGTGAGTGGTATGACGGCCAACTCGCAAGCCGCCCGGTTGGCGATGAGTGGGCGCCTGCCCGACGGAACCGCGGTGCAGGAACAGGCGGCATTTTTTGTCAAGGGCTTGCGCATCTACCAGGCCAGCGTCATCGGCGCCAAGCTGGTTCCGGAAATGACCGACACCTTTTTCGCGGGCCTCAAGCTGCCTTCATGACCGCCACTCGCTCGCGCCCCACCGACGGGCCGCAATCATCCGGTCTGCTGCCGATGCGGCAGGCCGTCCTGGTGTTTCTGAGTTTCGCCTTCGCCTACTTCTTCTCGGCCCTGGTCCGGGCGGTGACAGCAACGCTGGCACCCCAGTTCAGTGCCGAACTCAATTTGAGTTCTGGTGACCTGGGGTTGCTGGCGGGCGCGTACTTTTTCGGTTTTGCCGCGATGCAGTTGCCGCTGGGCAGCGCGCTGGACAAGTTCGGTCCGCGCCGGGTGCTGCTTGCTTTTTTGGCCGTCGCGGTGGTGGGCTGCGCAGCCTTCGCAATGGCGCGCAGTTTCTTGGGGCTGACGCTGGCCCGCGGGCTGATCGGCGTGGGGGTGGCCGCCTGCCTGATGGCGCCGATGACGACGTTCCGCCGCAGCTTCAGCCCGGTGGCGCAAATGCGCGCAAATTCGTGGATGTTGATGACCGGGTCGCTGGGCATGCTGGCCTCCACGTTGCCGGTGCAATGGCTTCTGCCGTCGTTGGGGTGGCGCGGTCTGTTTTGGGTCGTCGCGGCGCTGGTGGCCTTGTCGCTGTTGACCATCGCGCGGCTGGTTCCACACGATGGTCCGGTGCGGCACGGGCCCGTTGATGCCGCACCCGGCTATGCGCAGGTGTTTGGCCACCCCACATTCCTGCGCTTTGCACCAATGGGGTTTTTTCAGTATGGCGGGCTGGTCGCTGTGCAGTCGCTGTGGGCCGGACCGTGGCTGGTGCGGGTGTGCGGCTGGACGCCGGCCGAATCGGCGCAGGGGCTGTTCGGCATCAATGCAGCCATGCTGCTGAGCTTCATGGCCTGGGGAGTCGTGCTGCCACGCCTGTACGCGCGCGGCTGGACGGCGCAGCGCCTGGTGGCCCTGGGAATGCCATCGAGCATCGCCGCGCTGCTGCTGGCCGTCTGGTTGGGTCCGCGGGCCACCGCATGGGCCTGGGGGTTGTTCTGCGTGACGAGCACCTTTGTCTCACTGTCGCAACCGGCGATCGGCCAGGCCTTTGCGGCGACGCTGGCGGGGCGAGCCTTGTCGGCCTACAACCTGGCGATTTTCTCGGGCGTGTTCACGGTGCAATGGGGAATCGGGCTGGTGATCGATAGGCTGCGGGCCTCGGGCTGGTCTGACGTGTCAGCCTTTCGAGGGGCATTCGCGTTGTTTGCAGTCTGCTGCGCCTTGTCTTATCTGTGGTTTTTGTGGCGCGATGACAGTGTCGCGCGCGCTGAACCCAAGTTTCCGACCTGAACTGCCGATAATTTCCCGCCATGCCTGGACTCATCATCATCGCCCACGCCCCGTTGGCAACGGCGCTCAAGACCGTGGCTGAACATGCCTTCCCCAACTGCAACTACTTGTTGGAGGCGCTGGACGTGCCGCCCGACATGCCGGCCGACGAGATCGAATCCCGCGCCCGCGCGCTGCTGGAACGCGTGCGCAACCCCGAGGCGCTGATTTTCACCGACGCCTTCGGCGCCACGCCCTGCAACGTGGCGCAACGCTTGGCCGATGGCAACCAGGTCAAGGTGATCGCCGGCGTCAACGTGCCGATGTTGTGGCGCTCCTTGTGCTATGCGACCGAGACGCTCGATGCCCTCGTCGTCCGCGCGATGGCCGGGGCTACCCAGGGCGTGATGCTGGTGGCCACGTCGCGGCCGCAGAACCAGACTTTCAATCCGGGCAATGATCAAGACCACAATCATCATCAGCAATAAGCTCGGGCTGCACGCCCGCGCGTCAGCCAAGTTCACCAAGCTGGCCAGCAGCTTTCAGAGCGATGTCTTCCTCAGCCGCAACGACCGCCGGGTCAATGCAAAAAGCATCATGGGGGTGATGATGTTGGCCGCCGGCCTGGGGATCGAAATTGGGATCGAAACCCAGGGACCGGATGAGCAGATTGCAATGGATGCATTGACAGCGCTGATTAACGACAAGTTCGGCGAGGGCCAATAGCCGAGTTCGCTTGGCTCGATGCATTCGCCGCGCGATGGGGCGGTCATTCGCCCATGAAATGCCTACGGTAGCGATCCGGCAGATCGTCGACCCGCAACAGCAAGGGCAGATCCGCGGTGTTGAAGTCGGGGTCCCAGGCTGGGGCGCCCAGCAATTTGGCGCCGCACCGCAGGTAGCCCTTGACGAGCGCGGGCGCCTCGACAGTCAGGTCGCGCCGGAGGTCTTCCACCGGCAAGGGCATGCGTGGGGTCACTTGCCACTCCAGCGGTGCCGGGTGCGTTTTGCGCAGTTGATCCCACAGGCTGGCGGCGAAGTGGCCGCCGTCGCGCATGCTGACGCTGGCACAACCAATGATCGTGTCCAGCTTGTTGCGCAGCATGAACTCGGCCAACGCGCCCCACAGCGCAAGGATGGCGCCGCCCGAGCGCCAGCCGGGGTGCACGCAGGACCGTCCCAGCTCGACCATGTTCTTGCTCAGGGGCCACAAACGAGTGAGGTCGAACTCCGTCTCGCTGTACCAGCCACCGACGCGCTTGGCTGCCGCAGGCGTCAACACGCGGTAGGTTCCGATCACAGGGCCGGGTTCTCCGTACCGGCCGGTCGCACGCACGAGCAGGTGCTCGCAGAACGAGTCGAACAGGTCGACATCGAGGCCAGCCGGTGTTCCTTTGGGAACCGTGAGCCGCGCGCCCAATTCCTGGGCAAAGACCAAGTACCTCAGTTGCTGGGCTTGGCGAACATCTTCTTCATCGCGGGCCCAGATCACATCGAAGCGGACTCGGTCGGGCCTTGCCCTGGCATCGGTCAAGGCGGGCGCTTGAGACGGCTTCCATGCCGCAGCGGGTGCGCCGAGGTTGGAGATTGGGAAAGTGGGCTGAGGCAGTTCACGCATGGCAGTCTCCGTGCATTTAGCACCGGTATCTTCGATGGGCGGGATGACATGGCGGTGATGCCTGGATGACGACGGCGTGACACACGCGCCCCTTGGCTGCGCCGCAGACAAGTTCCGACACTGGGTCGCGCAGAGCGCTGCTAGCATCGCCTCCATGAGCATTCAAGTGTTCGGGTTGCCGGTGTCCCGGGGTGTTGCGATCGGGCGCGCGGTACTGGTCGCGTCGAGCCGTGTCGATGTTGCCCACTACTTCGTCGACGAATCTCAGGTCGAATCGGAAATCGCACGCTTGCGTGCCTCGCGCGACACCGTTGTGAACGAGTTGAGTACGCTGCAGCGCGACTTGCCCGCCGATGCGCCGGGTGAACTCTCGGCATTGCTCGACGTTCATCTGATGCTGTTGCACGACGACAGCGTCACCGGTGCCACCAAGCAGTGGATACGGGAGCGCCACTACAACGCCGAATGGGCCTTGTCGGCTCAACTCGAAGTATTGGCGCGCCAGTTCGACGAGATGGAAGACGAGTACCTGCGCGAGCGCAAGGCCGATCTGGAACAGGTGGTGGAGCGCTTGCTGCAGGCCATGGCCCGCGAGTCCCCTTCGGCGCGCGTGCCAGCAGCGGGGGTGAGCCCGCGCGACTTCGCAGGCGAAGACCCATTGGTGCTCGTGGCCAACGATATCGCGCCCGCCGACATGCTGCAGTTCAAACGCAGCGTGTTCACCGGCTTCGTGACCGATGTGGGCGGCAAGACCTCGCACACCGCCATCGTCGCCCGCAGCATGGACATCCCGGCGGTCGTTGGAGCGCGCGAGGCCAGCCGGATCATTCGGCAGGACGACTGGCTCGTCATCGACGGCGATGCGGGTATCGTCATCGTCAACCCGTCGCCCATCGTTCTGGAGGAATACCGCTTCCGGCAACGGCAAAGCGGGTTGGAACGCGAGCGTCTCTCACGGCTGCGCCACACCCCGGCGGTAACGCTGGATGGCGAGCGCGTTGAGCTGCTGGCCAACATCGAACTGCCCGCCGACGCCAATGCGGCGCTGGAGGCCGGCGCGGTCGGGGTGGGGCTGTTCCGAAGCGAGTTCCTGTTCATGAACCGCGGTGGCGAACTGCCCGGCGAGGACGAACAGTTCGAGGCTTATCGCGCCGCTGTTGAGGCGATGAAAGGACTTCCGGTCACGATCCGAACGGTCGACATCGGAGCCGACAAGCCGATGGATCGCCTGTCGGCCAGTGAGCTGCGTCATGACCACGCGCTCAATCCCGCCCTTGGGCTGCGTGCGATTCGCTGGAGTCTGTCGGAGCCCGGAATGTTTCGACAGCAGCTTCGCGCGATCCTCAGGGCAAGCGCTTTTGGCAAGGTCAAAGTACTGATTCCGATGGTGGCGCACCTCCGCGTGGTGCGCCACACCCTGGAGGCGTTGGCTCGCGCCAAGCAGCAGCTCAACGAGGCCGGCAAGGCCTACACGGACGTCGAGGTGGGCGCCATGATCGAGGTGCCGGCGGCCGTGCTCGTTTTACCGGCCATCCTGAAACACTTCGACTTCGTCTCCATCGGGACGAATGACCTGATCCAGTACACCCTCGCGATTGACCGCGCCGATGAGGCCGTGGCTCATCTGTATGACCCCTGGCATCCCGCGGTGCTCAAGCTGATCGCACAGACGATTTCCCAGGCGCACGCGGCGGGGAAAGACGTGAGCGTCTGCGGTGAAATGGCGGGCGACGCGGAGTTCACGGAGGTCTTGCTGGCAATGGGACTGCGCAGCTTCTCCATGCATCCCTCACAGGTCGCCACGATCAAGCAACGGGTGCTGCGAGCGGACGCAGGGCGTTGGGCCAACCGGCTCAATTCGGTGCTTGAAGCGGATCATCCGGAAGAGCAGTGTCAAACCATTCGGCAGACCGTGTTTATGCATCCGGGAAGTAAGCGTCCAGCGAACACATCTTGAAGTTGGCTGACGCATGGGGTTAGCCGCAATACTGTTCAGATAGAAGAAATTCGTTGATAATCCGTACTCGTCGAGGCTTCGATGGGGACGGACCATGGCGAGAACCCGCAAGGCGCTGCCGGCGAGGGTTGACGTTGCGCATCTGATCAGCGCCGGGGTGCTGGCCAGCGTGTGCCCACGGGCACTGATCGAAGAGGTGCTGGCCGACACCGGCAAGGCCAGCCAGCGCGAGCGATTGCTGCCGGCGCCGGCAGTCGTGTACTACGTGATGGCGCTGGCACTGTGGCGCGAAGCACCGCTGGAGGAAGTGCTGCGGGTGGTGTGCGAAGGCCTGCAATGGCTGGGCGGCGGAGATGCTGGCGTGGTGCAAGCCAGCAAGTCGGCCATCTCGCAGGCGCGCACCCGGCTGGGCCCCGAGGTGATGCGCCAACTGGCCGAGCGCGTGCTGCGGCCGCTGGCCGCATCTGGTGCACCAGGTGCGTGGTACCGGGGGCTCCGAGTCATGGCGCTGGACGGCAGCTGCATGGAGGTGGCCGATGAGGCGGCCAATGCCGAGTACTTCGGCTACCCGGGCGCTTCACGTGGGCAGAGCGCCTTCCCGCAGGTGCGCCTGCTGGGCCTGGTGGAGTGCGGCACGCATGTGGTGACGGCCGCCGAGATGGCGCCCTACGGTCACAGCGAGCAGGCCATGGCCGCGCAGATGCTGCCGGCCAAGCTCGTGCCCGGCATGCTGGTGCTGGCCGACCGAAACTTCTACGGCTTCAAGCTTTGGCGCATCGCCTGCGCCAGCGGCGCCAAGCTGGCCTGGCGAGTCAAATCCAACCTCAAGCTGCCGGTGGAGCAGATGCTGCCCGATGGCTCCTACCTCAGCACCGTGTTCGACAGCAGTGACCACGCGCGCCGCTCGGGACAAACGGTGCGGGTGATCGACTACACGCTGCAAGACTCGGCCACCCCGGTGCAGGACAGCTACCGGTTGGTGAGCAACATCCTGGACCCCACCGAGGCGCCGGCCTTGGAGTTGGCTGCGCTGTACCACGAACGTTGGGAGATCGAAGGCGTCTTCGACGAGTTCAAGACGCACCTGCGCGCCAACAGCACGGTGCTGCGCAGCAAGACGCCCGATCTGGTCCTGCAAGAGCTGTGGGGCTTGCTGCTGGCGCACTTCGCCATCCGCCAGTTGATGGCGCAAGCTGCGTGGCCGCGCGGGCTGGACCCTGATCGCCTGAGCTTCACGCACGCGGTGCGCGTGATCAAGCGCAAGATGCCGCAAGCCGCGGCTGTTCCCCCCTGAGCGCTTGGCTGCCTGGCGCGATGCGCTGCTTGAGGCCATCGCACGCGGTCGATGCGTCAGCAGCCGCGGGCGCTTCAATCCGCGCGGCGTCAAGCGCAAGATGAGCAACTTCAACGTTCGCCATCGCGGCGAGTTGCTTCACCAAAAGCATCGGCCAATGCCGGTGCTTCGTATCTGAACAGTATTGGGGTTAGCCGCTTACATCGGATGCGCTCTCCAAAACTCCCAGGAACTGATATCGATTGGGATCAATCCTGTGAGATTGCGATATTGGCGTTCACCCCGCAGAGCGAGCGCCTATGCGGGTGGAGGGGATTTGCAGGGGTGACTGCTTACTACTCCCGGTCTCCCAAACGCAAAAGCCCTCATCGATTGATGAGGGCTTTTGGGGGAGATAGTAGCCTGACGATGTCCTACTTTCACACGGGAACCCGCACTATCATCGGCGCTGAGGCGTTTCACGGTCCTGTTCGGGATGGGAAGGAGAGGGGCCACCTCGCTATGGTCATCAGGCTTAACTGTTTCTGGTCGGCTTTCAATTTGCCCACTCAGATAAATTCATAGAGTCGATAGACAAAAAGTCAGATTGTCCTCAGGTATTTTGATTGCGCCCAAGCATCATTTGAAGATTGGCAATACGGGTAGTACTTCCATAGATCTTCGTCAAAATTATAGGGTCAAGCCTCACGAGCAATTAGTACTGGTTAGCTTAACCGGTTACCCGGCTTCCACACCCAGCCTATCAACGTCCTGGTCTCGGACGACTCTTTAGGGGGCTCAAGGCCCCGGCAAGACTAATCTTGAGACGAGTTTCCCGCTTAGATGCTTTCAGCGGTTATCTCTTCCGCACATAGCTACTCGGCAATGCCACTGGCGTGACAACCGATACACCAGAGGTGCGTCCACTCCGGTCCTCTCGTACTAGGAGCAGGCTCTCT
>JANNDW010000398.1:0-14203 GCA_031378125.1 Methylibium sp.
AGGCCGCCCGCGGCTTCATGGACTTCATGCGGGTGTCGAAGTTGTCGACATCGAACTCGAGCAGCTTGCGGTCGGCCACCGGCGGCAGCGCCTCGGTGGGTTTGCCCGACAGGTCGGACAGCACGCCCATCACGAACGGCAGCTGGACCTTCTTTTCGGCGCCGTAGAGCTCGACGTCGTATTCGATCTGCACACGCGGTGCACGGTTGCGGGCAATGAATTTTTGACTGCTGGTGGCCATGGAGTTGCTCCTCGTTGCGGGTTCGTAATGGCGCGCTGCGGGACCGGTTGCGGGCTGGGTCTATTCGCCGGTCGAGCCGGCGATCTTTTCAACCTGGCCGACGCCATCGGGAGCCAGGTCGCGGATGATTTCCATAAAGCTCTTTTTCATCAAGCGCTGCGCGCGGCGGATCAGCAGCGGCGCGGGGTTGGTGGGTTCATGGCGCTCGAGCCAGTCGCACACACGCTCCAGCGTTCGAATCACGTCTTCGCGGCTGCCCATGGCCCCGGGCGCGCCGGCCTGCGCCGCCGCGGGCGTGCCGCCCGGCGCCGCGGAATCGGCCTCGGTTTGTGCACCGGTGCCGCCACCCGCCTGCTCAGCCGCAACGGTCAGGGAACGCGCCAGCGTGCGCAAGGGCCGAAAATCCGGCCCCGTTGCGCCGCCCACCTTGTCGATGAGGATGGTTTCAATGCGCGCCAGTTCGGTGCCCGCCTGCAGCATCGCGGCGAGCACGCCGGGGGTGGCGGCCTCGAAGTTTTTCAAGGCCTGCACCACGCCGTCTTGCGACAGCGCGGATTCACCCTTGCGCGGCTCGACCTTGCCGAACGTGAGCTCGATCTGGCGCACCGAAAACGCCAGTCGCCCGCTGCCCAACGCGGCGTGGCGCAGATCGGCCAGTCCACATTGCCCATCGGTCAACGGCCCCAGCGCGTTCATGCGCATGGTCGAATCGACGCCTTCGTCTCCTTCGCCGGCTTCCAGCTTGGGGTGGACATCGGCCCAATGGCGGTCCAGCAAACCGGCCACCAGTGCCACGCCGCTGGCGTAGCCATTGATGCCATGCACGCGCGCGCCGGAGCGCGCCAACAACACGGCAATGCGAAGATCCCGGGTGCGCTGCGCCAACTCAAGCGCTTGTTCGTGAACGGCACGCCAGTCGGGCTCTTCGGCCGGGATCACCTTGTCGCCGAATTGCTGTTCGGGTTTGCCGCGGGCCGCAACCTCCAGCGCACTGAAGGCGGGGTCGTACTCCAGGTCGTCGCCGCAAGGCGAACTCTCTCCCAGGGGAGCAAGGAGATCGTCCACGGGCAGGGAGGTCATGAATCTTCGCAGGTGACAGGGTCGGGGGTGAACCGCATTCTGGAAAGACGGGCGCCGCCTCACATCTGCCGAAAGTCATTTTCCGATGGCCACTCGCGAGCCCATGAGAAACAAGCGCCGGGCCGCCCCAAGTGTTTCTCACCCCCTCGGGGGGCGGACGACGTAGGTCGTCGGCCTGGGGGCGTTCATGAGAAACAAACGCCGGGCCGTCCCAAGTGTTTCTCACCCCCTCGGGGGGCGGACGACGTAGGTCGTCGGCCTGGGGGCGCTCTCAACCATCAGAACGCATCGCATTGGCCACCGTCCTTCACATCCAGACAACCTGACAGCTGCGGCAGCGTGCGCACCTTGCCCCATTCGGAGGCCAGCGGATCGGATGCGGGGCTGTCGGATGCGGTGTTGCGGGCGATCGAGGCCGCGGTGCAGATGTAGGGCAAGGAAAGGTTGCGCCCATACACGTCCGAGCGCTGGTCGGCCAGGAATCCGGCCTGCGACACCGAGCGCGCCGGGTTCTGAAGGTCGTACGGCAGCAGCGCCTGCGGCGAGGGCGCCGACAGCGTGAGATCCGCCCCCTGGTATTGAACCCGGTAGCCCAGCGGCGAGCTCACCGTGCCTTGGGTGATGGCGTAGGCCCCGGGTGGGCTCGCAACCGTGGCCGCGGTGGCCAGCGAACCGCCCAAAACACTGCCGGCTGCGTCGCCGTTGACCACCCCTGAGAACGCGTAGGTGAAGGCCGGTATCGGTTGCCCCGCCACGCCACGGGCCGGATTGGCGTTGACGGTGAGCAGCGGCCGGTCGACAAACATGAACCGATTGCCGGTGGGCAAGGCCACGCCCGACAGCGAACACGTGGTGCTGTCGCCGAACGCGCAGCCGTAGAGGTTGCCTGCCTGCAGGGTGCCGCGGGCCGCGTTGGCAGGGCCCTGCGTCCAGACCCGCCACTGGCTGCCAGCGGGGCCGGTGATAAGCGCGCCCTCGCCAGCAACGAAACTCGCCGGCGTGACGAGGTCGAGCGACGACGCCCCGGCGCCCGGCAGCGTGATCGAGCGATTCAGGCGCATGTCTGCCGCGATCGAACGCAGCACCGTCTGTGCCCCTGCGACGCTGTTGGTCACGGTCAATGGTGTGAAGGCATTGGTGGCGATATCGCAGCCGAGCCCATTCGCGGCATCGACGGTCAGGTTGCCCTGCGTCGCCACGCTCAGGAACTGCGGCGAGTCGAAGGCCAGCACGCCGATCCGGTTGCCGGCGTTGGACAGGTCGACCCGGCTGGCCGCACCCCCCCGGACCAGCAAGCTTTGCACGTTGATGGCGCCGGACTGACCGATGTTGCCGGCGCTCAACAGCGCCAGGCTGCCGAGCACATTGCCAGCGCCGATTTGCAGCCCGGCCGAGCCCGCGCCCTCGTTTTGCAGGTTGAGCGCGAGGGTGGGCTGGTTGGGTAAGGCGTTGGGGTCCAGCGTGATGAGCCCGGTGTGTGCGCTGGAGCCGATGACGTAGCCCTGCGTTGCCGACAAGCCGCCGGTCTGAATGCCCGGCCCGTTCAGCAAGGCCGGGTCGACCAGGAAACTTCCCGCGGGGGCGGCGCTTTGCGCGCCGATCACGATCGGAATCGCGGGCAGCTCGACGACGTTGCCGGCACCGTCCACGCCGAGCGGGCGCAGGTTCACCGCGCCGGTTGTCAGCACGCGCAGGGAGGTGGTGTCCAGGCCCAGCGAGCGCGGCGCCTGCGGGCCCGCGCTGGCACCGATCACCACGTTGGCGCCGACGGGTGTGACGACGCTCCCGACATTGGCCACATCGAGGCCGCGGGACGCCAGGTCCTCGCGGACGATCCCCGGCCCGGTCGAGCCGACGGATTGCCCCGCCACCGTGACCCGGCCGGCCGATGCCGCCGCTCCGCCGACCCGCAGATCGTCTGCCCGCACGCCGGCGGCGGCCGCTCCCGAAGGCAGGCCGTTCTCATCCCCGCGCCCGGCCACCAGCAGCGAGCCGACGCCCAGTGACAGATTGGTGCCGACGCCGAGATCCACGCCGATGGCGCGGCCGGTGCCGGACAGATTGCGCGTGGCCACGCCCCGAATCTGGATCAAGCCAGAGTCGGTGCTCAACCCAGTGCGCTCGATGCGAACGGCCGTGCTGGCGCCCGCCTGCCCGTGGATGCTGATGTTGCGGGCATCGATCGTCGATCCACTGGCCACCACCCCGGTTTGCAATGCGGCATTGGCCGACGCGCCGACGCCGGAGCCTCTGATGACCACGTCGCCACGTGTCGTCGCGCCGACGGTGTTGATGGCGGAGTTTTGCACCAGCACGCCGGGTGACTGCGCGCTGGCACTGGCAAAGCCGGTGGACGGGTCGAGACCGCCGCTGAGCGTGGCGTTGCCACCGCCCGTCGTGATGGCAGAACCCTGCATCGAAATCACGCCGCTGCCGTTGCCGTCCAGGTCGCTGAACAGGTTGACGTTGACTGGCCCGGCCCCCGTGCCGACGCCGATTGAACTGCCCGCTGCCAAGGTGACGTTGCCGTGCGCGCGCAGCGTCAGCGTGGTCGCCGCGGTGCCGGCGGTGCGCGCAATCGCGGTCTGCGCGCCCAGCGTGATGTCTCCGGCCGCGTTGCCGACCGTGGCTGCGCCGGTTGAGATCTCGACGCTGGTGCCATTGTTCAGTGCGGTCGAGATGTCGGCGGCGCGCACGTTGGCGCCCGGGCCGGTGGGCGTGAACGGAAACACACCGCTGCCGGCCACCGTGGCCGCGTTGGTGATCGTCACATCGAACGGGTCCACGGTCCAGGTGCCGCTCAGGCCGGCTGCCGACTGCGCCCGGGCGTCGATGGTGGCCGCCGTGACAATCGGGCTGCCCACAAACTGCAGGCTGGTGTTCAACGCCGTGCCCGAGGTCTCGATGCGCCCGCCGTTGCCGCCGCCCGGCCCGCCGCGCGCCAGCAAGGTGCCGTACACGTCGGCCACTCCGAAGGTCGTGCGCGCGACCGGCCCGCCGCTGACCGGCGCCGAATCAAAGGTGGCGCGCACAGCGATCGAACCGCCATCACCGCTGTTCAGTGCGTCGGCACTGAGGATGCTGCCGGACTCGACCTGCACGGCGCGCGTGTTCGTGCCGCCCAGCGTGATCGAGCCGCCACCCGCCGGGCCATTGGCACTGAGCACGGCGTTGCCCGTTTCTCCGAAAGTGGCCGTGACGCTGGGTGCCTGAATATCCACCTGCCCGCCACGCGTGCCGGCCACCGAGCTGGACGCGTTCAGCAAGCCGCCCACGGTGGCGGCGCCACTGGCGCCCGGCAGGGTGATGGCCAGATCGACAAAGCCGCTTTGTCCCACCGGCACCACCCTCACGGCGGGCGCCACGGCCAGCGAAATCCGCCCCCCGGGCGCTTCGATGACACCGTTCACGCTGACGAAACCACCACCCACGAGCGACACCGAGCCGCCCTGGGTGGTTTGAATCTTGTTCACCGCAGCGTTGTCCGCACGGCTCACCTGAACGCCGAACTGGCCGCTGCCAGCAAGGTCGACGCCCGACCCATCAAGAAAACCCTGATAGCCGTTGGCCGACATGGCCGGCGTGAGGTCCAGCGACGAGGCCAGCAGGCTGCCGACGCTGACCTGTGCCGAACCGCCGAACACCACGCCAAACGGGTTGACGATGAACACCCGTCCATTGGCCGACAGGCCGCCATAGATCTGGCTGACCTCATCGGCGACCACGCGGTTCAGCAGCACGCTTTGGGCGTTCGGCTGGCTCACGTTCACCCGCGCACCGCTGCCGATGCTGAAGCTGCTCCATTCGATCACGGCGCGGTTGTTGGCGGTGGTCTGCTGGGTGATGGCCATCACCGGGTTGGCCACGGTCCCGGTGGTTGGAGCCACCGTGGCGTTGAGCGAGACCCCGTTGACGGGACGCATCGGGAGCTGGTTCGCCGCCGGCTGCGCCACGGCGGATGCGGCCAGCAACGCCAGCACCGCCAACGCAACCGGCTTGAGGTCGAAGCGCATCGGCTGCGATGCCCCGCGGCGCGCGAATGAACGCCCCCTGCCCGACCCGATCATCGCAACAGCATCCATCATGGGTCTCCTAGAACGGCTTCTGCGCCTGGATCAGCAACTGGGCCCGGTCGCCCCCGGATTCGGACAGCACCGGCTCGTTGCCCCGCCATCCCAGGCTCGCCTTGAACGACAGCAACTCCGGTTTCGAAAATTGCACGCCCAGGCCCGCACCATGCAGGATGCGGGTGTTGTCCACGCCCGGGCTGGGCCGCTTTTGCAGCGTGCCGTAACCCCAATCGAAGAAGCCGAACGCGCTCCAGGCGGGGTCGATCCACCAGCGCAGTTCGGCATTCACGATCAGGCCTTGATCTGAAGGCGCTTCGCCGCCGGGGTACGAACGAACCCCCTTGGCACCGCCCAGCGTCAGCTTCTCGGCGTTGTCCAGGTTCTTGCTGGCCCACTGGCCGGCAATGCCGACGAAGCTTGAAAACGTGCGGCTGATCGCCTGCAGCCGCGTGACCTGCGCGTTGATCTTGCCGAAGCCGCCCTGAGTTGCACGCTCGCCCAGCGCTGCGTCGTTGGCCTGCACGTCGGGGGTCTCTATGCGCAGACGCCCGGCCTGAAAACCCAGCGTGCCGCCGGTATAACCACCGCCGAAGAGCGTGTCGCGCGCTTCGAAGGACAGCCCGAGCTGAAGGTCGTCGATGCGCTTGTTGGACTTCAGGTCGACAGCGTCAAAACGATCCTCCAGGCGCTTGCTCTCCAGCGCCACACGCCCCGCGAGGTTGTGTTCGCGCGCGCGGATGAGCGGGTAGGACAGCGATACATCAACAACGTCGGCCGACCCGACCGCCCCCAGCGCAGCAAACGCTTCCCCGAGTTCGTAAGTGACGCGCGACACACCGGCGCCAGCGCGCCAGGGTGTGGCTCCCAAGGGCAGTTCGTAGGCCAGCCGGCCGACGGTGACGCGCTGCGCGTTCGAGACCAGGGCGCGAACGTCGAGGTTGTCGCCCACCCCCAGCGGGTTGTTCCACCTGAGCAGGCCGCCCAGCCGATGGCGCCCGCTGCTGGCGCTGCCGTGGTTGTCGTAGTCGATGCTCGCATCGAACTTTCGGCCCGACTCCAACGCCAGCACCAGGTTGTAGGCACCTTCGTCGCCGGTGGGTGCCAGCGTTGCGCGGGCGCTGACGCCGGGCCAGTCGTTCAGCGTGAACATGGCGCGGTCGAGCCGGTTCAGGTTCAGCGACGCGCCGGCACGCAGATCGACGTTTTCAAGCACTTGGCGGGCGCGGGCCTGGGCAATGGGCGGCTGGGCGCCCGATTCAATCTGGATTTGCGCGATCCGCGGCTCGATGATGTTGAGCTCCAGCGCGCCGCTGGACAGGTCTTGTGCCGCCACGCCGATGCTGACCAGCCCCAGGCCACGCGCATCGTAGAGGCGGCGTATGTTGGCCGCGATGGCCGACATCTCGGCCTGCCCGACGGGGCGGCGCAGGTAGGGGGCAACAGTTCTGAAGACCTCGTCTTCCGGCACGGCCACGGTTTTGGGCAGGCGTATTTCGCGCAGCACGAAGGGTGCGTCCGGCGCCGAGGCCGGCTCCGGCGCGCTGGGAGTCTGCGCGAACGCCGCGCTGCCGGCAAGCGCCGTCGCAGCCACCACGAGGTGGGCAAAGATCGAGCGAAAGCGGGGTCGAAGCTGCATGCCCAATTCCGGCCTAAGGCCGCACCCCGCCGCTGATCAACAAGCGGCCGTTGCCGATCACATTGAACGGGGCCCAGAAGAACGGATGCGCGAAGCGCCGGTTCCGTTGAACTTCCAGCTGCGCGGCCTGCATGCCGACCATCAGGTCGCGGCCGCTGGACAGCTCGCCGTAGAGCCGGTTCATCAGCGTTTCGGTGGCGTCGTCGGCCACCGGCCACAGCGACGCGACGATGCCGCTGGCCCCGGCCGACAGGAACGAGCGCGTGAAGCCCAGGATCTCGTCGCCCCGGGCCACCTTGCCCAGGCCGCTTTCGCATGCCGACAGGGTAATGAGCCGCACGCCGCCGAGTTCCAGCCCGTAGATTTCGCGTGCTTCCAGCAGGCCCGGCTCGGTGCTGGAAGAAGCAAACAGGATGCGCGAGAACAGCGGGTCGACCTCGTCGACTTCCGCGTGCGCGGCCACGTGCACCACCGCGGCCTTGTTGGCATCGAGCTTGAAGCGTTGTTTGGTCGCGTCCTGCTGAACGTACACATCGCTCTGGCGGAACAGTTGCGCCACCTTTTGCACCTCGCGCTCGGCGCCGGGCAAGGCCACGTTGCGGTCGCTGCTGGGGTTGCCGAAGCCCAGCAGTGAAGCGCTCGGTTGGCCTTCGCGCGACAGCAGGTAGCCGCCCACGGCCGCCGAAGGCCAGACGGCCAGCGCGGTGCGCTCGATCAGGTACCCGCGCCCGTCGTGCAATGCCTGGAACGGCAGGTAGTGCAAGGGGCCGTGAGGAACCACGAACAAGCGCGTCACGTTGGTCAGATCGCGCTCGGCCAGCAAGGCCCGGTACAGCGCCTGCGCCAGGACCTGGCTGTTGCGCTTGCGCTCGATGATGCTGGCCCTGAACGCCTCCACTTGGCCGGCCAGCGCCACCTGGCCGAGCGGCACGATGGCAGCCGACATGCCCGAGCGGTTGATCAGCCACGCCACGCTGCGATCGTCCAGCACATGAAACTGCAACACCGCCTCGCCCGGGCCGAGCGTTTGTTGCAGCTGCGCCAGCGTGACCCGCTGCTGGGCCAGGTTGTCGGAGGCGCGCTGCCGGATCGAGTCGAGCAATTGGCGCGAGCGAGATGCCTCGGACAGGCCCCAGGCGGCCTCGAAGTTCTGCGATTCGATGCTCAGCACCAACGCGCTGTCGAACACTTTTTGAACATCGCCGAACAGCCCGGTCTTGAACTCGTCACTCTGGAACTTGCCGCGCAGGCTGTCGGCCAGCCGCACCGTCTCCAGGTAGGCCGCCAGCGCCTCGGCGCGATTGCCCTTGGACAACTGCACCCGCGCGATGCCCTCGTTGGCCCACAGGCGCTGATACTGAGAGTCGCCACCGCCTGGGTCGGCGGAGACCCTTCGGAACAAGTCCAGCGCCGCATCATGCGCACCGATGCCCAGCAGCGCATTGGCACGGCTGCGAACAAAATAGGCGCCCAGCTTGGATGCCTGGTCGGCGGGCAGACCATCGAGCTGCGCCAGCCCTTCGGCGGCGCGTCCCGCCGCGGTGTAGGCGTTGCCCAGCGAAACCCGCACCAGCGGGCGGAACCGGTCACTGGCCAGCTCCAGGCTGCGCTGGTAAGCCGCTTCGGCGGCGGCGAATTGCCCGCGCCGGGCCGCCACATCGCCGATGATCTTGTGCGCCGGCGCGTAGACCTGTTTCGCATCGTTGACCGGCAGCGCCAGCGCCGCATTGGCGTAGCGCTCGGCATCGCCCAGCAAGCCGGCATAGCTGTAGGCGATGGCGAGATCGCGCTGCGCCACCGCCTTCAGGTCGTCGTTGTTCGCCGCGGAGCCCAGGTGCAAGGCCTTGCTGGCGGCCCGAATGCTTTGCCTGAATTCCCCTTGCTCGGCCAACGCGACGGCGCGACCGCAATACGTGTAGCCGTCGACCTTGACGGCGTCGCGCTCGAACAGCGCCTTGCCTTCGCTGCTGAGCACCAGCACGTTTTGGGCGTCGCGCTGGCGCGCCAACGCGTTGGCCAGCGCGCCGGTGGGTGCCACGGACTCGGCGTTGCCCTGGGCCAAAGCCGGCATCCAAACCAACCCGGCCGCGCCGAGTGCGCAGGCGGCCGTAACGCGGCACAGCACGGTCCGCACCCGCTCAATCCGCGCCAAGGCATGTTGCCGCGCCACGCAGTTCCTTGTTCTCGATGTGACAACGCATGCTAGTTTCGCGCCAATCCTTGTCACAAGTGACGAAGGTGAGTCGCTTGCGCCTCAGGGTCGGGAAGCAACACCAGTGAAACCGTGGGCCTCGCGCTGAGTTTCCGGGGGGTTCCGATGGCGCACCGCCGGAGCGCCTTCAAGCCCGATCAGGGCACGCTGCGCAGCAGCGAATACAACTCGCGCGGGCGCACCGGCTTGAACAAGACCTGGTGCCCGCTGGCGTGAGCGCGTTTGACTTCATCGGCCGAGGTGTCGCCGGTGATCAGCACCGCCGGCAACGGTGCGCCGTAGACCGCGCGCACCCGCTCGATCGCCTCGATGCCGTCTTCCTTGTTGGCCAGGCGCAGATCGGACAACACGATGTCGATGACACCCGCGTGCCGGCGAACCTCGGCGCAGGCCTGCGCAACGGAGGCGGCGAGCAGGACTTCAAAACCCCAGGTCTGAAGCAGATCGCGCATGCCGATGCGAATGCTTTCTTCGTCGTCGATGACCAGCGCCGTGCGGTTCACGTCGATGAGCACCGGCACGGTTTCGGCCCCCAGCACCATGTTGTCCATGTCTGCCAGCTCGGTGGGCGCGAGCAGGATTCGAAACACCGTGCCCTGGCCTGGCCTGGACTTCACCTCCAGCTCGTGGCCCATCAGCATGACCAGGCGCTTGACGATGGCCAGGCCCATGCCCAGGCCGCGGGTGCGGTCCCGCCCGGAGTTGCTGACCTGGTAAAACTCGTCGAAGACCTTGGGCAATTCGTCTTCGGCGATGCCGATGCCGGTGTCCCACACCTCCAGGCTGATGTGGTCCGCGCGGCTGCGCGCCAGCACCACGATGCCGCCGTTTTTGGTGTACCGGATCGCGTTGTGGATCAGGTTGCCCAGCACCCGTTCGAGAAGTTGCGGATCGCTGGTCACGATCCTGCCGCCGGGCTTGAAGCGCAGGCCCAGCCCCAGCTCTTCGGCCTGGCCGGCACAGTGCATGTGCAGGCGGCGGAACAGATCGCGGATCGGGAACGACTGCATGTTCGGCTCGACCACGCCGGCGTCCAGTTTGGACAGGTCCAGCATCGCGCTGCACGACTGTTCGAGCGAGTCGACGGCCCGCAACATGTTGACGACGGTCGGTTGCAGCGGGGTGTCGGCCAGGCTTTTTTCCAGGCTGGCGGCGAACAGGCCAAGCGCGTGCATGGGCTGGCGAAGATCGTGGCTCGCCGCGGCCAGAAAGCGGCTCTTGTCGCGGTTGGCGCGCTCCACCAGGAACACCTGTTGCCGCAGTTCGCGCACCAGCGCGTCGTTGCTCAGCCTGGTTTGCACCGCATCCATCAGCAGTTCGTGGCGCTTGAACGCAAAGAAGAGTGTCGAGCCCAGCGATGCCGAGGCCAGCACGGCGATCAGCACGGCCTCCTTCGATCCCTGCACGAGCGCCACCGCGATCAACGGGCCCAGCAGCGGCACCAGCCACAGACCCACGGCCCAGCGGTTCGACGCCAATGCATGCGCCCCCACGGCAGCCAAAACCACCAGCGTGACCACCATCAGCAGATTGGCGGCAAGGCCTGCATCAAGCCGCAGCCACCACGGCGCCATGCCCCAGGCCAGCGCGAGCAGCGCAATCAGCGTCAGATGCTGGGTGAGCCAGGGGCGCACCGCGTGCCGAATGCGGACCGGGGCACGCCGATGCCACCCAACCTGAACCGCACATGCCCCGAGCACGCCCGCCACACCGATCAGCCAGCTCAGCGCCTGCGGCCGTCCGCTCAAGGCCCAATGCGCCAGCGCAAACACCAACGCCGCCGCGGCGACCAGGCCCAGCGTCACAGGAGCATGCGACTGCAAAGAGTCGATCTGTGCCGCCGGGCCGGTGCCGGTTTGGCGCTCCGCAACCGAGTCGGTCTGAAACTCGGTCTGCTGCCAGGCCTGTGGTGCGGCGATGCGAAAGGCCACGACCCCTCGCGCCGAGAGCTAGCGGAACAGACTGATCAGGTGCGAGCGCGACTTGACGTCCAGCGCCAGCAGAATCGTCGACACGTAGTTCTTGATGGTTCCCAGCGACAGCCCGGTGGAGGTGCTGATCTCCTGGTTGGAACATCCGAACAGCACGTGGTCGAGGATCTCCAGGTGGCGCGGTCCGAGCTCGGCCACGCGGTCGTACTTGGACGACTTGGGAAAGCGCGAGAAGCCGTTGGGCGCGCCGCAAGACGGGCCCGAGCCGCCGGCCTCTTGGTCGTTGCGGATCAGCCCCAACACGAAGTCGGCCATGATCTTGGGCGCCTGGCCCTTGGTGACGTAGCCGATCGCGCCCAGCGCGCGGACCTGCCCGACCACAAATTCGTCCTGGGTTCCGCTGACAACGGCAATCCGGGCTTCTGGAAAGGCTTCGATGAACTGCTTCAGGCCGTGCAGGCCGCGGCAATCGGGCATGTTCAGGTCGAGCAGGACCAAGGCGATGTCCGGCGCTTCGCGATAAAGAGTCATGGCGTCGTGCAGGTTGGCGGCCTCCAGGATTTGGAGCTTCGCCTCACCAGCCGTCTGCAGCACCGACCGAATGCCGATGCGCACCAGTTCGTGGTCATCAACGACCAAGACCTTGGCCAACAAGCCCAGCGCGCAGGAATGCTGGGCCAAGCCGGCAAACCCCGCGGGAGGAACACCAGGCTTTTCGGTCAACGATGTCAAACGATCCATGACCCATTCCCCTCGTTGGTGTTCGCGTTGTGGCCGAGCCGGCGCGCCCGACTCCATCGCAAATAGTAGGCCGCACCTGCCAAAAAGTGCATCCCTCATCGTGGGGAACGCAACAGAGTGCGAAATAGTAGCGCTTATGGATGCCGGTGCGGGTTTTGGAGCTGGTGTTGTGGAAAGCGCAGGCAGTGCCTTGAAACTAACCCAACGCAGGCCGGGCAAGCCCAGCGCTTGCGCGCAGCCGCAGCCGTCGATGCCGATGCCCTGCAGTCAGGCCGTCTTCAAAACCGGCGTGGCGAACATCGCCTCCATCTCGCGTCGGACTTTGTAGGCCGAGGTCGATGTGTCCATCGCCACATCGGCCCAGCAAAGGCTTTGGCCCTTTTTCACCGCGCGCGTGAGCTTGACGTTGTGCGCCAGACCCAGCGGCAGCCCGCCCATCCGCATCGAGGTGTCCGCCGGCAGCAGCTTGCCCCAGACGGTGTAGCCGCCCTCGCCGTCCAGCATCTCGCCGGGCCGCAGATCGCGCTTGGCCGTGGCCACCACGTCCGCGTTCCAACAATGGGCCACGCCGGTGGGTTCGCCGCGCAGCGCGACGCTGGCCACCGACATGCCGACCTCCAGCCCGATCAGGTGCCAGCGTTTGTACAGCGTGAAATAGCGGCCGCTCGGATCGGTGTGGGCGTTGTATTCCTCGAAGCAGTTCTTGATGTAGTCGGTTTCGGCCTCGACCGTGACCCACACGCCCATGCGGATGTCGTAGGGAATCTTGCGGCCGTTGGCTTCCAGCGACGAGATCACCTCGACCATGCCCTTGCGCTCCAGCATGCCGCCTTCAGCAATCGGGCGCGTGACGAATGGAATGTCTTCGACGCTGGCCGGCGGGTACAGCAGGCCGTTGCTGGGCACGGTCAGGCCGGTGGCGTTGGCCACCGCCGTGCTTTCGATCGACGGCTTGGAGCCGTCGAGGAAGCTGTTGAACATCTTCGGGTTCAGGCCGCCGCGCTCGGCCTGTTCGGGCGTCAGGCCGTAGTTGCCCCACACCGTCTCGGGCGTCGATTCGCTGAAATGAGGCAGCCATTTGTGGCCCCGGCCGGCGGCAACAACCGGAAAGCCGCAGGTGCGCGCCCAGTCCACCAGGTCGCAGATCAGCGCCGGCTGGTCACCGAAAGCGAGCGAGTAGATCACCCCGGCCTGCGCCGCTTTGCGCGCCAACAGCGGGCCGCAAAACGCGTCGGCCTCCACCGTCACGTTGACGACATGCTTGCGGTTCGCAAACGCTGCCAGGCAATGCTCCACCGCGGCCACGGGGCTGCCGGTGCACTCGACGATGATGTCGATGGCGGGGTGAGCGACCAGCGCCTTCCAGTCATCAAAGATGTGGGTCGCACCGGTCTGCACGGCCTGGTCGAGCGACGCTGCGTTGCAACGCTCGACCTCCCAGCCGACGCGCGCCAGGTTGGCGCGGGCGGCGTCGGGCGACAGGTCGGCAATGCCCACCAGATGCACACCCGGCGTGCGCGGCACCTGCGCCAGGTACATCGAGCCAAACTTGCCGGCGCCGATCAGGCCGATACGGATCGGCTTCTTGTCGGCGGCGCGTTGCTGGAGTTGGGTGTGCAGGCTCATGGCAGCGTCCTTCAGGCGGTGACTTCGAGTGCTTCGAGCGAGGTCTGCAACGCGCTGGCGGGCAGGCCGTTCTTCCACGGCAGGTCGACCGGGTAGTCCTTCAGCAGGCAGTCGTCGGGCAGGCATTCGATCGGCCTGAAGTCGCGGTGCGCGATGAACTCCGGCCGCTTGTGGCGCCGAATGTGGTTGCTGACCGCGCACAAACTCAGGTACACGCTGACCCGGTTGAACGGCGACAGGTTGCTGCTGGACGCGTGCACCAGGCAACTGTGGAACAGGATCATCGAGCCCGCCGGCCCTTTGGGCGAGACGATGCCGCCTTCTTTGCCGCCGGCGCGATTCACCAGTTGGCGGATCAGGTCGTGGTCCACCGTCCAGAGCGGGTAGCTGGTGGTTGTGAGGTCGTGCTTGGCGTCGACGACGCCCTTCTTGTGGCTGCCCGGAATGAACATCAGCGGGCCGTTGTACTCGTTCACATCGTCCAGGAAGATCGCCACGTTCATGGCCCGTTCGGTGGGCATCAGATCGTCGTTCAGCCAGGTGCCGTAGTCCTGGTGCCACTGCCAGACGTCGCCTTCAAAGGCCATCTTGCCGTTGATCTTGAACTGGTGCATGTAGAGCTTTTCACTGAGAAGCGCCTCCACCGGTTCGATCATGCGCGGGTGG
>JANNDW010000401.1:0-11610 GCA_031378125.1 Methylibium sp.
TGATCTTCGTCGGCGACGCGACGATGAGCCCGTACGAGATCCTGCAGCCCGGCGGCAGCGTCGAATACAACAACGAAGAGCCGGGCGCCGAGTGGCTGCAGCGCCTGACCAACGCATTTCCCAAGTTCGCCTGGATCAACCCCGAGCCGCAGGGCGTGTGGGGTTACCGGCAGAGCATCGCGGTGGTTCAGCAACTGATGAATCAGCGCATGTTCCCCCTCACGCTTGCAGGGCTGGAAGGAGCCATGCGGCTGCTCGGCAAATGAGCTGGCGCGCAGCCAGGAGAACGCTCAGGCTGGCTTTTTCGGTGCCTCTGGCGCGCTTTCTGGCGCTCTGTCTGGCGCTTGGGCTGGCGGGCTGCGCGAACCTGGTTTTTCTGGCCCCCAAGCCAACACCGGACCCGGCCTCCACACCGGCTGCGCCCAACCCCGACCGGGCGGTCTACGAGCTCGACATCGTTGCCCCCGAGGGGTTGCTGCCGCTGCTGAAAAACTACCTCGATCTGGCGCGCTTTCAGAACGCGCCTGAGACCGAGGGCATCAACGCCACCGAGCTCGACCGCCTGGTGGCCGCCGCTCCGGCGCAGGCACGCGCGCTGCTGGAAACCGAGGGTTATTTCAATGCCGTGGTGCAAGTGACGCGCGTCAGCGGCGCCACGGGCGTGCCGCGCTTTGGCGTGCAGGTCACGGTGGGCCCGCGCACGCTGGTCGAACAGGTCACGCTGGACGCCGCGGGTGCGCTGCAAACGGCAATCGTTGCGGGCGATGCGCAGGCGACGGCCCAACTCGCCGCACTGCGCCGGCAATGGCCGCTGCCAGCGGGCCAACCGTTTCGGCAACCGGGCTGGAGCAGTGCGAAGAACACCACACTGGCCAATCTCCGCGCCGACGGCTACCCCGCCGCGGAATGGAAATACACCAGCGCGCAGGTCGACGCGCCGGCCCACACCGCGAGCCTGAACCTGGTGGCCGACAGCGGCCCGCGGTTCAAGCTGGGGCCGCTGAAGATCGAAGGACTGCAGCGCCACGACGAAGACACGGTCCGTCGGCTGGCCACCTTCGGTGCCGGCACGCCGTACAGCGAAAAGCTGCTGCTGGACTTTCAGGAACGGCTGCAACGGCTCGGGCTGTTCGAAGGGGCCAGCGTCGAAATCGACCCCAACCCCGCCAACGCCGAAGAAGCCTCGGTGCTGGTGCGCGTCAAGGAACTGCCCTTGCAACAGGCGACGGTCGGCGTCGGCTACAGCGCCAACACCGGGCCGCGATTGACCTTCGAGCACACCGCGCGCCGGGTGTTCGACACGAGGTGGATCGCCAAGAACAAGTTCGAGCTGGGCCCGGACCTGAAGTCCTGGCAGGGCGACCTGACCTCGCACCCGCTGGACGGGCTGTACCGCAACTTGCTGGGCGGCAACGCCGAGCGCTTGCGCTCGGCCGAGGAAGTGCGCACCTCGTGGAGCGCTCGCATCGGCCGCACCCAGGACACTCCGCGCATCGAGCGGCTGTACTACGTGGAGTACGTGCGTGTGCGGCTCGACAACGTTGCGGGCCGCAGCAACAACGATGCGCTGTCGTACAACTACCACTGGGTCTGGCGCGATGTGGACAGTGTGCTGTTGCCCACCCAGGGCTTCACGTTTTCGGCCCAGGGCGCCCTGGGCTACGCGCGCAGCACCACCCAGGACAACGGCCCCTTTGTCCGCACCTACGGCCGCGCCACCTGGTACAAGCCGCTGGGAGCGGCCTGGTACGCCACCGTGCGTGCCGAGGCCGGCCAGGTGTTCTCCGCAGACAACGTGGGCGTGCCGGACACGCTGCTGTTTCGGGCCGGCGGCGATGAATCGGTGCGCGGTTATGCCTACCGCACGCTCGGCCCGAGCGTGAACGGCGCGGTGGCCAGCGGGCGGGTGCTGTTCACCGGCAGTGCCGAAGTGGCGCGGCCGATCTCGACGCAGCGGCCCGCGTTCTGGTGGGCGGTGTTCGTCGACGCGGGCAATGCCGCCAATCAGTGGAACGAGCTGAGCCCGGCCCTGGGCTATGGCGTCGGGCTGCGTTGGCGCAGCCCCGTCGGGCCGCTGCGGCTGGACCTGGCCTACGGGCAGGAGGTGCACAAGGCCCGGGTTCACTTGAGCGTGGGCATCGCGTTCTGAGGTGCAGACCATGGAACAGCCAAACCCCGACCTCGGTCCTGCCACGGCGGCACCGGCGCGCCGCTCCCGACGCGGGCTGTTCGCCGCCCTGGCAGGCTTTCTCACGCTGGTCTTGTTGGCGGCCGTGGTCTTGTTCGCACTGTGGTGGTCGGCCTTCAGCGAACCCGGCAGCGCGTGGCTGCTTTCCAAAGTCCCCGGGCTGGTGATCAGCAAGCCCCAAGGCGCGTTGGGGCGCGACTTTGAAGCCGAGCGCGCCGAAATTCAACTGCCCAATGGTGACAAGTTGGTGTTGACCGCGGTGGGGTGGCGCGGCCTGAGGGTGGCCCGGACGGCCCAATCCAAGGCCTGGCTGCGGGTCAGCCTGGACGAGTTGTACGCGCAGCGCGTCGACTGGGTGTCGGGCCCGAAAAAGCCATTGCAGGCTCCAGCGTCGCTGCGCATGCCCTTCGCGCTGGACGTCGCGATCTTGCGGGTTGCCGAACTGCACGCTGCCGCACTGGGCGAGCAACCCCTGCGCGACGTGCGCGCGAAAGTGCAGCTGGGCGCCGAAGCGGGCGCGCTGCACCGCGTCGACGCGCTCAGCCTGGCCTGGGGCCGGCTGCGCGCCAGCGGCTCGGCGCGCATCGCAACCGACGCGGCGATGGCGCTGCAAGCCGATGTCGATTTGAGCCAGGACGCCACCGACACGATCGCGGCATGGACCAGCCATGCCCGGCTGGCCGGCCCGCTGCAAGCCCCGTTGCTGCAGGCCACGCTGCGCGCCCAGCCCGCGCCGCAAGGGAAGGGGAAGGCGCCAGCGCAGGCCCAATCGCTGGACTTGCGCGCCACACTGCGGCCGTTTGCGAGCTGGCCGCTGGCCGACCTGCAAGCCAGCACGCAGGGCCTGGACCTGTCGGCCTTTCACGCCGCGGCGCCGGCCACGGCGCTGGCCGGCGAGGCCGTCGTGGTGACCCGGGGGCTGGACCAGCCCATCACCGTCCAGCTGCGCCTGAGCAACGCGCTGGCGGGACGCTGGAATGAAGGCCGGCTGCCGATGCGCAGCCTCAGTGTCGAGCTGCAGGGCCGCGCCAGCGATACGCGCGCGCTCGATCTGCGCCAGCTCGACGCCGAATTGGGCACCCAAGCCCAAGCGGCCGGCCGGGTTCAGGGCCAGGGCCGTTGGACGCCGGAGCGCTGGAACCTGCAGGCCATGCTGAAGGCGGTGCAACCCTCGTGGCTGGATGCGCGCGCCCCGGCCATGCAATTCAGCGGGCCCGTGACCGCAACCGGCAGCGACTTCGCGCAACCCGATGCCGACCGCGCGACGATCGACCTGAAGGCCGACCTGACCGGCCAGGTCAGCGGCGCGCTGCTCGGCACGCAAGTCAAGCGCGCGCAGGCGCGCAGCGTGCAACTCAAGCTCGATGTGCAACTCAACGCCCTGCGCATCGAAGTCCGCGACCTTCAAGCGCAGACCGGCACCGCGCGGGCCGCGCTGTCGGGTCGTCTGACGCGGGCCCAACGAAGCGCGGCGTGGCGCGCGGTGGCCAAGGCGTCGCTGGCCGACTTCGATCCTTCCCCGTGGTGGCCAGGCCGCGAGGATTCGCCGTGGCGCAAGGGACCGCACCGGCTCAATGCCAAGGGCGACGTCGACCTCAACCTGCCGCCCGGCATGCGCACGCAAACGCTGGCCGAGCAACTCGCCGCACTGCGCGGCCGGGCGGGCGTCACTTTCAGCAACAGCCTGTTGGCCGGCGTGCCGCTGAGCGGTGAGGTCAATCTGAACAGTGCCGACGGCGCCCTGGCCACGCCGGTGCTCAAGCTCGACATGGCCGGCAACAGCCTGCGTGCCGAGGGCCAGCTGAGCACCAAAACCGGCGCCGGCAGTGGCAGCGATGACCGTTGGGATCTGACGCTCGCCGCCCCGGCGCTGAACCGGCTGGCGCCCCTGTGGCAGTTGCTCCAGCCGGCGGGCGGCGACCCCCGCCTGGCCGGTTCGCTGAACGCCAGCGCGCGCGTGAACGGGCGCTGGCCCGACGTCAGCACGCAGGGCGAGCTGGACGCCACGGCATTGCGCGCGGGTGCGTTGAGCGTGCAGCGCGCGCAGGCGCGCTGGCAGATGGGCAATTCGCTGGCGGCTGCCATCGACGCCCAGGCCAGCCTGACCCAGGCCGCCTGGGGCGAGCCGTCCATCGAATCGGTGCAGCTGCAACTGAAGGGCACGGGCCGCGCGCACAGCATTGAGTTGCGCGCCGAGTCCAAGGCGCTGCCACCGGCCTGGACCGAGACCTTGCAAGCGGCCCCGAAGAAGAGCCCCCAGGCAAGCCAAGAAGGGGCGACCAGCAGCGCGCCGGCCGAGGCATCACCCCGGCGCGGACGAACCGTGGCGCAGCTGCAAGCGCAGGGTGGCTTGCTGGCCGAGCCGGGCCAGCCGGTCGGCGGTTGGCGCGGCACCCTGAACCGGATCGAACTGCTGGACAGCGCGGCGACCGCGCCGCCGTGGCTGCGCGCGCGCGAGCTCGGCATCGAGCTGCAATGGGCCGGTGGGCCGACCCGGGTGAATCTTCAACCCGGCAGGGTCGAGGTGCTCGGCGGCGCACTGCGCTGGAGCCGCCTGAGCTGGCAGCAAGCGCAGGGCGGCACGCCCGGGCAAGTCGACGTGCAAGCCGAACTCGAACCGCTGTCGGTGGCGCCGCTGTTGGCCCGAGCGCAACCCAACTTCGGCTGGGGCGGCGACCTGACGCTTGGCGGGCGCATCAACCTGCGCAGCGCGCCCGCCTTCACGGCCGACGTGGTCATCGAGCGCAAGGGCGGTGACTTGACGGTGACCGACGAGATCGGCACCCAGGCGCTCGGCCTGAGCGACCTGCGGATCGCGCTGGACGCCAAGGACGGTGTGTGGAGCTTCACCCAAGGCCTGGCGGGCAAGTTTCTCGGTGTCGGCGCCGGCGCGGTGGTGGCGCGCACCTCGCCGCAGGCCTTGTGGCCGGCCGCGGACGCGCCGATCCAGGGTGTGCTGGAGCTGCAAGTGGCCAACCTGGGCACCTGGGGCACCTGGGTCCCCGCCGGCTGGCGGCTGGGCGGCGAGCTGCGCACCGGCGCCACCATCGGCGGGCGCTTCGGGGCGCCCGAATACACCGGTGAAATCCGCGCCAAGGATTTGAGCGTTCGCAACTTTCTCGAAGGCGTGAACGTCAGCGAGGGCGACGTGCTGATCGCACTGCAAGCCACCACCGCGCGCATCGAACGCTTCAAGCTGCGCGGCGGGGCCGGCAGCCTGCAGGTGGAAGGCACGGCCAGCCTGGGCGAAGCCCCCAAGGCCCAGCTCAAGCTGGTGGCCGACAAGTTCCAGTTGCTCGGCCGGGTCGACCGGCGCGTGGTCACCAGCGGCCAGGCGCAACTGCAGCTGGACCGGCAGACGCTGGCGCTGGACGGCCAGCTCGCCATCGATGAGGCGCTGATCGACTTCAGCCGCACCGACGCGCCCAGCCTGTCCGCCGATGTGCAGGTGAAGCGCGCCAAGCCGGCCGACGATCCGAATGTCGCGGCCGCACCCGCCAAAGGGCTGCCCGGCACCACGGCGCCGGCCCGCAAGGTGGCGCTGGACCTGCGCGTGGCCCTGGGCGACCAGCTGCGGCTGCGCGGCCGCGGCCTGGACACGCTGTTGCGCGGCGATCTGCGCATTACTTCGCCGGGCGGGCGGCTGGCCATCAGTGGCACCGTGAACGCGGCCAATGGCACCTATGCCGCGTACGGCCAGAAGCTCAGCATCGACCGCGGCACGATCAGCTTCAACGGCCCCTTGGACAACCCGCGCCTGGACATCGAGGCCACGCGGCCCGACAGCGACGTGCGGGTGGGCGTGGCCGTCACCGGCACCGCGGTCAACCCGCGGGTGCGGCTGTTTTCGGTGCCAGAGCTGTCCGAGCTCGACAAGCTCTCCTGGCTGGTGCTGGGCCGCGGCAGCGACGGCCTGGGCCGCGCGGACACCGCGCTGCTGCAGCGCGCCGCGGTGGCGCTGCTGTCCGGCGAAGGCGAAGGGGTGACCGACCAGGTCATCAAAGCCATCGGCCTGGACCAGCTGTCGCTGCGCCAGAGCGACGGCGAGGTGCGCGAGACCGTGATCTCGCTGGGCAAACAGCTGTCGCGCCGCTGGTACGTGGGCTACGAACGCGGGCTGAACGCCACCGCCGGCACCTGGCAGCTGATCTACCGCATCGCCCAGCGTTTCACGCTGCGCGCGCAGTCGGGGCTGGACAACTCGCTGGATGTGATCTGGACGTGGCGCTGGCAGTGAAGCCGGGACAAGAGAACGCCCCCAGGCCGTTGCCCGCTCGCCTGCGCCGGCGTCAAGTCGAAGCGTGTTCGGACACGCCAAGCCAGCGCTCGTGCGGCTACGCCGCGGCCCGGGGCGCACTCGGCACGAACAGCCGAAATCCTTCCGACTTCACGCCTGCGCTGCGGAAGGGAAGGAACAGCGGGCCGAGTTTCAGAAAGCCGGCGAAACCGATTCGCCGATAGCCGATACCCAGCGCGGAGCGTATCGACGCTCGGTTGTCGGTGGCGATGAACGCAATGGTCGACAAGCGGCCGCGCCGTAAGCAATAGGCGTCGCTGCGCACGTTGAACAAGCGGGTCACGTGGTGCCCGCGAAACTCGGCCAAGGTGAAGGCGTTGTACGCGTAGCGGTGCTTGGGGCCGAAGTCAACGTACACGCCGGCGCAATCGTGCGTCGGCGAAAATGCCATCCAGTGGTATGACACCAGCCTTGTGCCGTGGAACACCGCGCTGCAAGCATCGCCCTTGGCGAAAGCGGTTCGGACGAAAGCTTCGTCAAGCCGGAGTTCCGGGTTGCCGATGCACCCCAGCAACACATCCACATCGGCAGGCTCGAACAGGCGATGCGCGTAGCCCTGTTTCTCAGCCGGCGGCTCAGCGGTCGGCATGTGCAATGGGCGCATGTAAATGCCGTAGACATGCAAGCCGAGCGATTGGCGCAACCGCCAGGCCATTGCAGAATGCACGGCGTTGACGAGTCCCCATCGCTCCATGTAGCGCCGCGCCTTCGGGTTACCCATCGTTGGCACCGCTTTCCGCAACAGACAAGACAGTTTTGATTCGACCCTGACAGGGCGCCGTCGTGGCCGTCACCTGCCCGAAAAAGCATTTGCGGGTGGATCGCTGTGTCATCAAGAACAGTCTGGAGTCAAAAAGGCCCCAAGTCCTTGATTTACTTGGGGCCTGCGGTCTTGCTCGACTTGCTTTGGCCATTTGTCTGGTGGCCCCGACAGGAATCGAACCTGTATCTGCCCCTTAGGAGGGGGCTGTTCTGTCCATTGAACCACGGGGCCGGCGGGGAGATTTTGCCCGAACAGCCGCGACTGAATTCTCCGGCTGCCGGGCGGGAACCGGAAACAGGTCGTGACAATTCCACGGTCATTTGCGCGCTTCGCAACAAAAGCTGGGTCGACCGCGCATTCAGTTGTCAACGTGAATATTCACATTCGACAGCGCGCCTGAACAGTGACAGTATGTTTTCGTGCGGTTCAGATGCCGCGGACGACGCGGTGGTTGACGACGGGGGAGCAATCAGCATGGTGACTCGCAAGCGCAAGGATGGAACCAAGGCGACCAAGGTGGTCTGGCGTATTTCGGCGGCCGCTCCGCTGGGTGAATATGTGCGAACGAAAGTCGACGGAACGGCCGCACCCCTGGTTGAACTCAGGCCCCGGCCCAAGAGTGAGGGACCGCCGCTGCCTGAAGGCCCAGAGAGCGGCTGGTATCGCTCTTCTCACGACCTGGTGCATGGCATGGAGGTGAGTGAGACGCCACTCGACGCCCTTCCAGGCGCTTCGCTCGACCCGCCATCGAAGAAAAAATCACCCTGATCAGCCTGATGAGAGAGTGCGGGCTGCGCCATCTGGCGCACAGCGGCACTTGACCAGCGACGGGCTCAAACCCGATTCATCGACAGAGGGCGCATCGCCCGCGACAGCAGCATCACCGGCAACAGGCCCACCAGCACGATGGCCAGCGACGGCAACGCGGCTTCGCCCAATCGTTCATCGCGCGCCAGCTGGTAGGCCACCACGGCCAGGGTGTCGCTGTTGAACGGGCGCAGCACCAGCGTGGCGGGAAGCTCCTTCATCACATCGACGAACACCAGCAGCAGCGCCGCCAGCGAGGCGCGCTTGAGCAGCGGCGCATGCAATCGGGTGAACATGCGGCGCCTGGAAACACCGAGCATGCGAGCGGTTTCATCGATGGAGGCGGGCACGCGCGTGTAGCCCGCCTCCACCGACTGCAGGGCCACCGATGAGAAGCGCACCAGGTACGCATACATCAGCCCGAACAGCGTGCCGGTCATCAGCACGCTCGCGCCAAGCTGCGGAAAGCGCATCTGCAGCCAGCCCACGGGCAGCAAAATGCCGACCGCGATCACCGCGCCCGGCACGGCGTAGCCCAGCGACACCACGCGGGTGGCCCAACGCAGCGGCCGGTTGGTTTGCGTGCGAAGCGCAAAACCCAGGCACAGCGCGATCAGTACCGCGAGCACGGCGGCCAGGCTGGCGAGCTTGAAACTGGTCCAGGCCCACTGGGCAAAGCGTGCCAGCGGCAAACCAATGTGGCCGCCTTGCGCTTCCTGCCACAGCAGCCGCAGCAGCACCGCCACCGGCAGCGCAAAACCCAGCAGCACCGGCAGCGCGCAGGCCAACAGCGCCAGCACCGCGGGCGTGCCGATGAGCCGCAACGGACGCGCTTCGTTGCCGCTGACCACCGCATTGCGCGCAACGGCGAACCGCATGCGCTTTTGCGCTCGGCGCTCCAGCCACAGCACCACCGCCACGACGAGCAGCAGCACCGAGGCGAGCTGCGCGGCGGCGGTGTGGTCGTTCATCACCAGCCAGGCCTGGTAGATGCCGGTCGTGAAGGTCTGCAGGCCGAAGTAGGAGGTGACGCCGTAGTCGGCCAGGGTTTCCATCAGCGCCAGCGCCACCCCGGCGGCGATGGCCGGCCGGGCCAGCGGCAGGGCCACTTCGCGCACCCGCCGGCCGGTGCCGGCGCCGAGCAGGCGCGCCGCTTCCATCAACTGAACGCCTCGCTCGCTGAGGGCGGTGCGCGTGAGCACGTACACGTACGGGTACAGGCACAGCACAAACAGCACGGCCGCACCTCCCAGGCTGCGCACATCGGGCCACAGCGCGCCCTGCGCGCCGGTGAGCGTGCGCAGACCCGTCTGCAGCGGGCCGCTGAACTGCAGGAAATCGGTGGCCGCGTAAGCGAGCACGTAGGCAGGCATGGCCAGCGGCAACAGCAAGGCCCATTCGAAAAATCGCCGCAGAGGAAAATCGAACAAGGTGACCAGCGCAGCGGTCACACCACCGACCCCGGCCACGCCCAGGCCGACGATCAGCACCAGCCACAGTGAGTTGGCCGCGTAGTCGGGCAGCACGGTCTGGACCTGGTGGCGCAGCACGGCAACGGCGCCAGCGTCGATCGCCAGCCATGAGCCCAATACGCCGAGCACAGGCACGGCCAGCAACAGGCAGGCGAAGGTCAAAGCTCGGAGCATGGGAATCACGCCAGGGGACAACAAAAGCCCTGGGATGCGGCAGGGCACGAATACGAACGATTTTTATTTGTACTTGCGGCCGATATCATAGGGGCATGTTTTTGCAGCTCGACCAGGTTTCGGTGCGCTATGGCGGCGGGCACGGCACCCGCGCGGCGGTCGAATCGGTTTCGTTGTCGCTGCTGACCGGCCAGATCGGCGTGCTGATCGGCCCGTCGGGCTGCGGCAAGACCTCGCTGCTGCGCGCCATTGCCGGGCTGGAGCGTGTCAGCGCCGGGCGCATCGCCATCAAAGAGACGCTGCTCAGCGATGCCCAGACCGGCGTGCACCTGGCGCCGGAGGCGCGCCGCATCGGCATGGTGTTTCAGGACTACGCGCTGTTTCCGCACCTCAGTGTGGCCCAGAACGTGGCCTTCGGCATTCATCACCTGCCCAAGACGGAGCGGCGCGCGCGCACCCAAGAAGTGCTGGACCTGGTCGGCCTGGGGCATGCCGCCCAGCGCGCGCCGCACCAGCTCTCGGGCGGGCAGCAGCAGCGCATCGCGCTGGCCCGGGCGCTGGCGCCCAAGCCCAGGCTGCTGCTGCTGGACGAACCGTTTTCCAGCCTGGACGTGGACCTGCGCGAGCGCCTGGCCCAGGAGGTTCGCGCGATCCTGAAAACCAGCGCCACCACCGCGCTGTTCGTCACGCATGACCAGCTGGAGGCGTTTGCCGTGGGCGACGCGATCGGCGTCATGAACAAAGGGGCGCTGGAGCAGTGGGACGACGCCTACAGCCTGTACCACCGGCCGGCCACGCGTTTCGTTGCCGATTTCATCGGTCACGGCGTGTTTGCGCCGGCGCAAATCGTTGCCGCGCCCGGGCTGGGCAACAACCTGCTGCGCACGCCGCTGGGCGACCTGGCGGGCAACGACGCGTGCCTGCTGCCCGACGCCTACCCCGGCGGCGAGTGCGATGTGCTGCTGCGGGCCGACGACATCGTGCACGACGACGCGGCCCCGGTGAAGGCGCGCATCGAGCGCAAGGCGTTTCGCGGCTCGGAGTTTCTTTACACCCTGCGGCTGGCCAGCGGGGAGCAGGTGATGGCCCATGTGCCGTCCCACCACGACCACCAGGTGGGCGAATGGATCGGCATTCGCGCCGAGGTGGACCATGTGGTGACGTTTGCCCGGCCGCCCCAAGCGTGATGTATGCCCGGCCTGCGCGGAAGCTTGCAACGAGCTGCAACTTCTCCGCGCCGGGGCAGCTCCAAGCCGAGGCCGCAGGAATATACTCGAGTGTCAATCTTGGGCCAGTATATTTTGGCCCGATATCTGGCAGATCACGCGAAGCGCAGGGGGTTGTTGATGGGTAGCAAACTCAAGGTGGCAGGTTGGCTGGCGGTGGGTGCCGTGGCAGGCGCGCTGGCCACCATGCAATTGCAGGCGATCGCCCGCAGCTCGGTCTCGCAACTCCCGCTCGAAGAGCTGCAGCAACTCGCCGCGGTGTTCGGCATGGTCAAGACCGACTATGTGGAACCGGTCGACGAGAAGAAGCTGATCACCGACGCGATCGGCGGCATGGTCTCCGGGCTGGATCCGCACTCGCAGTATTTCGACAAGAAGTCCTTCAAGGAATTCCGCGAAGGCACGACCGGCAAGTTCGTCGGCGTGGGCATCGAGATCGGCATGGAAGACGGGCTGGTCAAGGTCGTGTCACCCATCGAAGGTTCGCCGGCGTTTCGGGCCGGCATCAAGAGCGGCGACCTGATCACCAAGATCGACGACACCGTCGTCAAGGGCCTGACGATGGACCAGGCCGTCAAGCGCATGCGCGGCGAGCCCAACACCAAGGTCGTGCTGACCCTGTTCCGCAAGTCGGAGACGCGCAGCTTCCCGGTCACCATCGTGCGCGAAGAAATCCGCCAACA
>JANNDW010000414.1:0-2172 GCA_031378125.1 Methylibium sp.
CGAGGCGCGGCGCAAGTACCAGAGGGCCAGTCCGAAGATGCCGCCGGCCAGCGCGATGAGAAGGAAGGAAGAACCCAAGCCGCTCATGCGCGCGCCCTACTGCAGCGGCTTCTTCCGGACACCGGCCAGAAGTCGGGCCGCTGTCTGGGCGACGACAAGACCAACCAGCGGCGGCACGGCGTTGCCGACCTGCTTCAGCTGCTGCAGCTCACTCCCATGGAACACGAACCCATCGTGAAAGGACTGGAGACGCGCCGCTTCGCGCACGGTGATCCAGCGGTCGAACTCGGGATGGATCCAGTCCGACAAGTCGCGGTGCATCTGGGCCAATATCGTGTACGAAGGCTTGTCTGGATCAAGGCGCCGCCACTTGTGCTCTCGCGTGCCGCTCCACAGGTCAGCCGGCAGTGAGTCGCCGCGCGCCCCTGGCTTGATGGCTTTGATGATCCGCAGCCGCCGGGCCTCCACGCCTTTGGTGTGGTGGTTATGAAGCGCGTCGCGCTCGATACGGCTTCGCTTTTCTGCTGCCGACAGCAGTGGCGTGTCCCAGTCCAGCCGCATGAGCTTCTGGTACTCGGAGCACCGCTTTGAAACGACGGCGTATGGCAGCGCAGAGTTGTCGGCGGACACCTCGCTCGGCAGGTCAGAGATTGCCTGCTTGACCGTCACGTGCGGGGTCAGCTTGCTCTTCGCAAGCCAGGTCTGGACGGTCTGGTCTAGGTCGGCAACCCCGCACAGATCGTCCCGGACTCCGAACCAGAAGATGCGTCGGCGGTGCTGCGGGACGCCGAAATCGGACGCAATGACGGGTTGAATGGTCGCTCGGGCGTAGCCCGCGGCGCGAAAGGCCTTGAGAACTTCGTCCTTGAAATGGCCACCCTTCATGGTGACCATGTTGGGGACGTTCTCCATCACGATTACTTTGGGCTGGAGACGGCGCACGACCCGTACGAACTGCTTGTAGAGTGCATTGCGTGGGTCATTCAGGTCCCGCGGGCCAATTTGGCTGAAGCCCTGGCATGGCGGCCCGCCATAGACCACGTCCACGCCTTTGCCGAGCAATTGCTCGACTTCAGGCACCCCAGTCTGTTTCTCAACCAAAAAGCGACCGATGTCGCCCCGAAATAGTGGCACGCCAGGGAAATTAGCGGCGTAGGTCAAGCAGGCATGGTCGTCAGACTCAACGCTGCATAGAACCTTCCAACCTGCCAGCCGGGTTCCTTCGCAAAAACCGCCGGCGCCACTGAAAAGTGAGATTGCATTAACCATTCGTAGTGACGCCCGCCGATGTCGGCCCCGAGCTTTTCAAAGCCGACGGTCGCCTTGGGGCAGTCGTGTTCCAAACCTGCGCCGACAGCCTCGCATCAATCTTCATGCAGGAGATGGCTTCGTTGGTCATGTCGATGTCGCCTTGAGGGAGCCCACGCGGCCAGGGCACGGCCGGCCTTGCTTGTTCTTATGCAGGTTCAGTGTTGCATCGTATTTATCGCGCTTGAAGGTCTTGCCACACACCGTGCATGCGAAGGTGTACGAAGGCCCGAAGCCGCGTTGTGGTCTGGCTGCCGGCGCTCGAGCTGGTTTGCGCACAGCGAACGAACGAGGTGACGAGAATCCCGTGAAGTTCGATGGCTGCCGCTCGATCGGAGGCGTATTCAACGGTCCGGAGGCGGTCAGTTCGACCGCATAGCGCGGCCTGAACGCTTGGCGGGTGACAGTTGCAGCGCGGATGCGATCAACTCGGTAGCTCCGGGCTTCGCCGGAGTCGGCCTTGACGCCGAAAAGCAGCAGGTCGCCAGCACGCGTGCGGCGCACCGAGTACGGTTCGATCGTTGGCGATGTGCGTTCGCCGCCTTCTTTCGTGTAGTCCAGTTTGACGCACAGCCGGTTTGCAGCGGCAAAACGTATGGATTCGAGCGAACTGGCACCGACGCCCCACGCCGTGACCATCGGCGGTAGGCGCCAGGTGGTGTCGAGGGCCTCGCGGCCGAACTGGATCGCCGGCAGCGTCGGCAGCACCAAGTCTGTGTTCAGCCATTCGAAGACTGCCGGCAGTTCCAGCCAGAACTCATCAAACGGCGGGCACACGGGCAGTTGGTGCGCCAGCATCTGCTCCCATTCCACCTCGATGGCCACGCGCTCGGGACGGTCACTCAGTGCGGCGAATGTGGGGAC
>JANNDW010000467.1:0-3285 GCA_031378125.1 Methylibium sp.
GCTGTCGCGGGCCGACCAGCAGCTCTATCTGGCCAAGAGCGAAGGGCGCAATCGCACGCGCCTTGAGGAGCCGCCGACGCTGCCGTCCGACACCGAAGGACGCCCCGCGTTGTTCGACACGTCCTGGTTCCACGAGGTTAAATGAGTGCCCCCCAGTCGCTGCGCTCCTGCCCCCGGGGGGCGCGTCCGGCTTGGGGCGGCCCGGCGCCGGACAGTGCCCCTCAGTCGCTGCGCTCCTGCCCCATGAGCCACGAAGGGGCCCCTGCGTGTGCCTTGGGCGTGTCCGGCTTGGGGCGGCCCGGCGCTGGACAGTGCCCCCAAGGCGGCGGCTTTGGCCGATAGTGGCCCGGCGCCGGAATGAGTTCCGAGGGGGTTGCTCCACCCGCGCTGCGCGCCCGCCATCGGCCGTTTTCGATCGGCGTCCAAGAGCGTGACCAGTGGCTGGCCTGCATGCGCCAGGCCATGACGGACGTGCAGCTCGACCCGATACTGGTCGAGCGCCTGCACGAGTCGTTCTTCAACACTGCCGATTGGATGCGCAACCGGGGCGCTTGAGCGCGCCGGGCTGACCCAAGGGCGAATACCGCGGCGCGCAGCGCGCAGCTTGGCCGGTGAGCGCGCCGCGCTCATTCGTGCTGGCTCGGCCGCAGCAAGACCAGCAGCGCGCCATGCCCACCGTCCGAGGCGCGCGCCTGCACAAACGCGAGCACCTCGTTTTTTTGCACCAGCCAGCTTTTGACCCTGGACTTGAGCACCGGCTCGCGGCCGGGCGACCCATTGCCCTTGCCGTGGATCACGCGCACGCAGCGCCGCCCGTCACGCACCGCCTGGCGCAGAAAATCAGCCAGGTGTTGGCGGGCGGCGTCGCGGCGCAGCCCGTGCAGGTCGAGCTGGGCCTGAATCGCCCACACGCCGCGCCTGAGTTTGCGCACCACCTCGGGCGCTATGCCGCGGCGGTGGAACGACAAGGCGTCGTCGGTGTCCAGCAGCGATTCCACGTCGAACTCATCCGACAACGCCTCCACCAGCACAGCCGCTTCGTCCAGCTGGCGTTGGCGCGCAATGGGGGCGGGGCGGGCGCGCGCCACCACCGGCGCCGCCGCCTTTCGCAGCGGTATCACCTGCCCCACGGTGGCGGAGAACAGCGCTTGCTCTTGTTGCTCACGCGCGGCCAGCTCGCGTTCATGCGCGGTTTTCTCGGCGGCTGCTTGCTGCGCGTGCAGCAACACCGCCTTGAGGGCAGCGAGCTCGGCGAGGCTGCGCGCCTTCATTGCGGCCGGCTCATAACAGCCCGCGCTCGGCGAACGAGATCACCTGACCGTGGCCAATCACCAGGTGGTCCAGCACCCGAATGTCCACCAGCGCCAGCGCGCTCTTGAGCGTTTGGGTCAAGAACTCGTCGGCACGCGACGGCTCGGCCAGGCCGCAGGGGTGGTTGTGCGCCAGGATCACGCTGGCCGCTTGCAGGTCCAGCGCGCGCTTGAGCACCTCGCGCGGGTAGACGCTGGTTTGTGTCAGCGTGCCGCGAAACATTTCCTCCAGCTTGATCAGGCGCGATTGGGTGTCGAGAAACATCACCGCGAACACTTCATGCTCGCGGGCCGAGAGCTGCATGCACAGGTAGTCCTTGACCTTGGCCGGCGCATCGAACACCGGCAGCTGGGCCAGCTCTTGCACCAACGAGCGGCGCGCCAGCTCCATCACCGCGGCCACCTCGGCACGCTTGGCCGGCCCCAGGCCTTTGACGAGCTTGAGCGCATCCGGGCCGGCATGCAACAGGCCGCTCAGGCCGCCAAAGCGGTCCAGCAGCTGTTGCGCCAACTGCAGCACCGACAGGCCCGGCAGCCCGGTGCGCAGCAGCAGCGCGATCAGCTCGGCGTCGGCCAGCGCGGCGGGGCCCAGCGCCAGCAGCTTTTCGCGTGGGCGCGCTTCGGGCGGGGTGTCTTTCATGACCATGTTGGTGCCAGCCAGGCGCTCGCACGCCACCTCGTAAAATCGAAGTCCAGTCTACCGAACCAGGAATGTCCTTGAACCAAGTCCAACCCGCGTCGTTCCTGACGTTGCACTATCGGCTGGCCGGGCCCGAGGGTGACGATCTCATCAACACCTTCAATCACAAGCCCGCCACCTTGTCGCTGGGCACCGGTGAACTGGCGCCCGCCGTAGAAGCGCGGCTGCTCGGCTTGACCGAGGGAACGCACGCCCGCTTTGAACTGGCGGCGGGTGAAGCCTTCGGCCAGCGCAACCCGGCGCTGCTTCAGCGTGTCAGGCGATCGCTGCTGGACGAACTGGGCGACGCGGCCGAGCGCTACAGCGTCGGCGATGTGGTGCGGTTCCCCACGCCGGACGGCCGGGGCGCCTATGCCGGGGTGGTGCGCGAAGTCGCCGCCGACTCGTTGTTGTTCGACTTCAACCACCCGCTGGCCGGGCGGCCCGTCACGTTCGAAGTGCAATTGATCGGAGTGTTGTGATGACCGGGCCGCTGCAAGAGGTGGTGTTGGCCGAGCCGCGCGGCTTTTGCGCCGGCGTGGACCGCGCCATCGAGATCGTTGAACGGGCGCTGACGAAGTTCGGCGCGCCGATCTACGTGCGCCACGAGATCGTGCACAACACCTACGTGGTTGACGACCTCAAATCCAAGGGCGCCATCTTCATCGAAGACCTGGCCGATGTGCCGGCCGGCGCGACATTGGTGTTCAGCGCCCACGGCGTGAGCCAGGCGGTGCGCAAAGAGGCGGCCGAGCGCGGTTTCAATGTCTTCGACGCCACCTGCCCGCTGGTCTCCAAGGTTCATGTGGAAGTGGCCAAGCTGCACAAGCTGGGCTTCGACTTCATCATGATCGGCCACAAGGGCCACCCCGAAGTGGAAGGCACGATGGGCCAGCTCAGCGAGGGCATCTACCTCGTCGAAGACGTCGCCGACGTGGCGCGCGTTCGAGTGGCGCAGACGGCCAAGCTGGCGGTGGTGACGCAGACCACGCTGTCGGTGGACGATGCCGCGGAGATTCTGGCCGCGGTCAAGCAGCGCTTTCCGGCCGTGCGCGAGCCCAAGCAGCAAGACATTTGTTATGCCACCCAGAACCGCCAGGACGCGGTGAAGCTGCTGGCTCCCACGGTCGACATCGTCATCGTGGTCGGCAGCCCCACCAGCTCCAACAGCAACCGTCTGCGCGAACTGGCGCAACGGCTGGGTACCGAGGCTTACATGGTCGACGCGCCGGATGACTTGAAGCCCGAGTGGTTCGACGGCAAACGCAGCGTGGGCTTGACCGCCGGCGCCTCCGC
>JANNDW010000469.1:0-6779 GCA_031378125.1 Methylibium sp.
TGATGAGCGACTTCATCTGCGGCGCCAACGAAGCCGATTTCCACATGACCGGTGTCAACTGGGGCCGCGACCTGCCCGAACCGGACCTGGTGGCAGACATTCGCAACGTGGTCGAAGGCGATCCTTCACCCGATGGCAAGGGTCTGCTGGCGATCCAGCGTGGCATCGAGGTGGGGCATGTGTTCTACCTCGGCACCAAGTACAGCGAGGCCATGAACGCCACGTTTCTGAACGAGCAAGGCAAACCGGCGCTGATGGAGATGGGCTGTTACGGCATCGGCGTGACGCGCATTCTGGGCGCGGCCATCGAACAAAGCCACGATGAGCGGGGCATCGTCTGGCCCGAGTCGCTGGCGCCGTTCACGGTGGTGTTGTGCCCGATCGGGTACGAACGATCGACCGAGGTCCAGACGGCGGCGGACAAGCTGCACGACGAGCTCACCGCGCTTGGCATCGACGTGATGCTGGACAACCGCGGCGAACGCCCCGGAGCGATGTTTGCAGACTGGGAACTCGTGGGCGTGCCGCACCGCGTCGTGCTGTCCGATCGTGGGCTCAAGGAGGGAAAGGTCGAGTACCGGGGTCGCCGCGATGCGCAGGCCACCGCACTGCCCCTGGCCGAGGTGGTGGCCTTTGTCAGGGCCCGGCTGAACCCATGAAGCCGCCTCTCTCCCGCTCCGGGAGAGTCAAGCGGCGCCTGTGCGCGACGGCCCTGCTGGGTCCCCTGACCTTGTGCTTGCCGCGCCAGGCCAGCGCCGGCGCGCAAGTCGAAGAACCGTTGGCGGACGCGGTGCGTTCGGCGCTGTCGGCGGCGATCGCGAACAGCGCGCCTCCCAAGCCTGGGTTCGAGACCATGGAGATTCGCCTCGCGTATCTCAGATGGCTGGGTGAAATGAGCAACCGCTTGAGGAAGCGCAAGGCAGAGCATCTGACCCGGGTGGAGTTTCTCGAAACCGTCTGGTACGAAAGCAAGCGCGCGGGCTTGGAGCCGTCCTTGGTGCTCGGCCTCATTCAAGTGGAAAGCGGGTTCCGAAAGTACGCCATCAGCAGCGCAGGGGCGCGCGGCTACATGCAGGTGATGCCGTTCTGGGCTCGGCTGATTGGTGACGGCGACGTGAGCCGCCTGTTCCACATGCAAACCAATTTGCGATTCGGCTGTGTGATCCTGCGCCACTACCTGGCGATTGAAAAGGGCGATCTCTTCCTGGGCCTGGGGCGCTTCAATGGCAGCCGCGGAAAGCCCGAGTACCCCAACGCCGTGTTCGGTGCGCGCAGGCTGTGGGACTACAAGCCGGTGTGACCTGCCCGCATTACAGCCCGGCCCACGCCTTGGGTGCGGCTTCGCTCACGCCCAGCAGCGCCATCACCCGCTCCACCGTGTCATTGACCAGCTCGTCGACGGACTGCGGTCGATGATAGAAAGCCGGCAGCGGCGGGAAGATCACGCCGCCCATCTCGGTCACCGAGATCATGTTGCGAAGGTGGGCCAGGTTGAACGGCGTTTCGCGCACCATCAACACCAGGCGCCGCCGCTCCTTCAGCGTCACATCGGCAGCCCGGCTGATCAGGTTGTCCGACAGGCCCAGCGCCACTGAAGCCAGCGTCTTCATCGAGCAAGGCACGATCACCATGGCCTCGGTGGTGAACGACCCGCTGGCAATGCTGGCGCCCACGTCGGCAGGGTTGTGGGCCACGTCGGCAAGGGCCTCGATCGCCTTGCGATCCAGCCCCAATTCGTGATGGGCGTTGAGCACGCCCGCCGGGCTGACCACCAGGTGCGTTTCACGGCCCGCTGCACGCAGCCGCTCGATCATGCGAACGGCATAAACCGCGCCGGAGGCGCCGGTAACGCCGACCACCACGCGGGCGCGGGCGGCTTTCACCCGGTCAGGCCGGGGCGCCCAGCGTCTGCTGCAACTCGCCAGCCTGGTACATCTCGTTCATGATGTCCGAGCCGCCGACAAACTCGCCGTTGATGTAGAGCTGCGGAATGGTCGGCCAGTTGGCGTAGTCCTTGATGCCCTGGCGAATGGCGTCATCCTCCAGCACGTTGACGGTCTTGAGGTCGCCGACGCCACAGGCCTTGAGGATCTGGATGGCCCGGCCGGAAAAACCGCACATCGGGAACTGAGAGGTGCCCTTCATGAACAGCACCACGCGGTGGCCCTTGACGAGTTCGTCGATTCTTTGTTGAGCGTCATTCATGGTGGTCCACAAGTCAATTTAAAACACCTGCGTTTATACGGCAAACCCGCGTCTGCGGAGCAACCGCAGACGCAAAACCCTTCGCGGCTGCATCAGAACGAATACGACACGCCGAGTTGCAGAATTGGCGCCAGGCGCATCTCGCGCAGCAGGTCGTCCAGCGACTGGGTGCCGCCCACGACCCTGCCGAGTTTGACGCTGTTGCCGGGGCTCATCGCCATCATGCCGAGGTCGGCATTGAAGCTCCAGCCGCCCTTGAGCGACAGACCGGTATAGCCGACGCCAAGGTAGGGCAGGGTAGCGATGTCGGCGGCGCCGTCGCTGCCCGATCCGTCGGCGGCGCTAAGCAAGTGCCGTTCGACGGTAAACGCGGCTTTGCGGCCGCCGGTCAACGGCCTTGCGCTCGCCAGCTGCGAACGTGAGCCGTAGAACACACCTCCGGTGGTTCGAAATCCGGCGTTGCTGCCGTGGCTGACGAGGGAGCGGCTGAAATAGTAGTCACCCACCAGGCTGACGCTGTCCACCTTCAGGCCCGTGGCCTCGCCACCGCCCAGCCCGACATGCCACGGCGGCAGGCTGCTGCCGAGCGAAACGCGAGCTTGCCAACGCGCCCACGACAGCGTGTCCAAGTGGGCCATCAGCCCATCACCCTGCACGGCCCAGACGCTTGACGCGCAAACCAGGCTGATGATCCCAGCGAGAACACGCTTTGCCAGATGCATGGCAATCTCCTTGGAATGTCTTGGCGAGTGACGCGCTCCGCTTTTGTTGAAACTCAGGGCTGCACGTTCGACTTCATCGTACGCCGCTGGGACACCGCTGTGTGGAATGCATTGCACAAACCGTCCCCCCGGCTCGGGGAGGGTGCGGTGTTTGCCACGAAGCCCGGTCGCCCGGTCCGTCGGGTGGTGACGCGTTTGCGCCACAGCCGCCTTTCTGGGTCAATTTTCTGCGTCAACCTCCTGGCTCTACAGATGAGCGCCAGTGCAGCGCGGCCGACCGGCAAGGTCCCGCCTCGTCTGCGATCGGGAAAAGCCGCGCCGGCCCAGCAGGGCTTGCACCGCAGACGCCTGATCGTGGGCATGCTCCAGCAGCAGCCAGCCACCGGGTTCCAGATGATCGACGGCGCCAGCGGCGATGGCCGCCAGGGCATCCAATCCGCCCCCGCCGGGGGTCAGCGCGATCCGCGGTTCATACCGCAGCGCGACGAGGTGCGGGTCGTCCGGCTCGATGTAGGGCGGGTTGCTCACAATGAGGTGAAATCGATCTCCGCTCAGACCGTCCCACCAATGGCCTTGATGAAACTCGATGGCCAGGCCCAGCCGCAGTGCGTTGGCTCTGGCCACCGCCAGCGCGTCCGGGCTGATATCGAGCGCGACGACACCGGCCAACGGGCGCGCGTGCTTGAGTGCGAGCGCGATGGCGCCACTGCCGGTGCCCAGGTCCAACACGCGCGGGCAGGGCACGTTGGCCAGCGCACCGTTCAGCAGCTCCAGCCCCCAATCCACCAGCGTCTCGGTCTCGGGCCGCGGCACCAGCACGCTGGCGTTCACGTGCAGCATCAATCCGTGGAACTCTTTCTCTCCGACGAGATAGGCCAGCGGTTCGCCGTCGGCGCGCCGGAGCAACTCGCTGCGAAAGCTGGCCGCCTGGTGGACGTCCAGCGTGGCGTCGTCGTGCGCCAGCAGCCAGCTGCGAGAGCAAGCCAGGGCGCGTACTAGCAGCAGCTGCGCGTCGAGTCGGTCCACGCTGGCGGCCTTGGCCTCGGCAAGCGCCAGCGCCACCGTCAATGGCAACCCGCTCACACCGCGCCGCTTTCCAGCGCGGCCAGCTGCTGCGCGGATTGCGCAGCCTGCAAAGCGGCGGTCACCTCATCCAGGTCGCCGTCGAGAATGGCTTGCAACTTGTACAGCGTCAGGTTAATACGGTGATCGGTCAGCCGGCCCTGCGGGAAGTTGTAGGTGCGGATGCGGTCGCTGCGGTCGCCGCTGCCGATCAAACCCTTGCGGGTGGCCGCTTCCTTGGCGGCGCGCTCGGCCCGGTCTCTTTCGCGCAAGCGGGCCGCCAGCACCGCCATGGCCTTGGCCTTGTTGCGGTGTTGGGAGCGGTCGTCCTGGCATTCGGCGACGACGCCCGTGGGCAGGTGGGTGATACGAATCGCGCTGTCGGTTTTGTTGACATGCTGGCCGCCCGCGCCACTGGCTCGAAACGTGTCGATGCGCAGCTCCGCCGGGTTGAGCTTGACCTCGTCGGCCGCGTCGGCTTCGGGCAGCACCGCCACCGTGCAGGCGCTGGTGTGAATGCGCCCCTGGGTCTCGGTGGTTGGAACTCGTTGCACGCGGTGGCCGCCGGACTCGAACTTGAGCTGCGCGTAGACGTCGCCACCCTCGATGCGAAACACCACTTCCTTGTAACCACCGAGATCCGAAACACTCTCTGACATCAGCTCGGTGCGCCAGCCGCGACGTTCACAATGGCGCAGGTACATGCGCGCCAGGTCGGCGGCGAACAGGGCCGACTCGTCGCCGCCGGTGCCGGCGCGAATTTCAACGAAGGCGTTGCGCGCGTCGTCGGGATCGCGGGGGAGCAGGGCGGTCTGCAAATCCAGGTGGAGCCGCTCGGTGTCCGCCAGCGCCGAGTCGATTTCGTCTTTGGCCATGTCCGCCATCTCAGGGTCGGCGAGCAGGTCGCGCGCGGCTGACAGATCACGCTCGCGCTGCTCGAAACGCTGAAAGCGCTCGACCAGGCCGGCCACTTCGGCATGCTCGCGCGTGAGTTCGCGAAAGCGCTTCATGTCGCCAGCCATCAACGGGTCGGAGAGCAGGGCGTCGAGTTCGTTCAGGCGCAGCGCAAGGCGCTCGAATTGCTGGCGAAGAGAGTCTTTCATTCGGTGCTCTGGATGGAAGGTGGAGCACCGCGCGCCGCTGTAGCGCACAGCAGCCCCGCCATCAGTGGCGGGGCGGGTGGCTAGTGCTTGTCGCCGCCCGGGCCGCGGGAGGATTGGCGCAGGAACAGGCGAGACACGATTTGCGCCAGCTGCGCGCGCTGTTCGCCGTCGGCGGCGTGCAGTTCGGCCAGCGTGCCATGCAGCATCTTCTGCGTGAGGCCGCGCGACAGCGCTTCAAGCACGGTGTCCACGTCTTCGCCTTTGGCGAGCAGCTTGCGGGCGCGGGCAATCTCGGCAGCGCGCCAATCGTCGGCCTGGGTGTGCAGCGCCTGGATCAGCGGCACGGACACACGCTGGTCGAGCCAATGCGCGAAGCCTTGCACACCGGTCTCGATGATGGCCTCGGCTTGCTCCACGGCCGCCTGGCGCTTTTCACCGGCGCTTTGAACCAGCGTCGAGAGGTCATCGACGGTGTAGAGATAAACGTCCGACAGGCGCGATACCTCGGGCTCGATGTCGCGCGGCACGGCCAGGTCGACCATGAACATCGGTCGGTGCTTGCGCGCCTTCAGCGCACGTTCCACCGCGCCCAGGCCGATGATGGGCAGCGCGCTCGCGGTGCACGAAATCACGGCGTCGAACTCAGCCAGCCGGGCCGGCAGGTCGGCCAGCCGGATCGCTTCGGCGCCCAAGCGGGCGGCAAGCCGCTCGCCGCGCTCCAGCGTGCGATTGGCCACCGCCATGGCCCGCGGGTTGCGGGCCGCGAAATGCGTGGCCACCAGTTCGATCATTTCCCCAGCGCCAACGAACAGCACCTTGGTCTCATGCAAATCCTCAAACAGCTGCGACGCCAGCCTGACCGCGGCGGCAGCCATGCTGATCGAATGCGCGCCGATCTCGGTGGACGTGCGCACTTCCTTGGCCACCGCAAATGAGCGCTGAAACATCTGATGCAGCGTGGTACCCAGGGTCCCGGCGGATTCGGCCTCTCGCACCGCCAGTTTGAGCTGCCCCAGAATTTGCGGCTCGCCCAACACCATCGAATCCAGCCCGCTGGCCACGCGGAAGGCATGCCGGGCCGCCGCGCTGCCCTCAAGCACATACGAATATTGACGCAGCGTGTGGCCGGGCACCCGGCCGATGCCGGCCAGCCAGTCGAGTGCCGGTGCGACCTGAGTGGCGTCATCGCCCACATACACTTCGGTGCGATTGCAGGTCGAGACGATGGCGACCTCGCTGGGCCGCTGCAACCGGCCGCGAAACGCCTGCAGCGTTGGCGCGAGTTGGTCGTGCGTGAACGCGAACCGGCCGCGCAGATCGACCGGCGCGGTGGTGTGGTTCAGGCCCAGGGCAAAAACGCTCATTGTCGAATTATAAAATTTGTCGAGGCATGGCGTGCCGAGACTTCTTCGTGGAGCCGCCGATCGCTCAATTCGGGTTTGAGTCGGCGCTCGGTTCCATCCTACCGAAAGGCAAGCCGTTTGGGCCCTTTAGACGCACTTTGGCACCTGCTGAACTTCTTTGCGCCCGCCCTGGGTATTGGAATCCTGGCGCCCGCGATCGCCAAGCTGCTGTGGCGCCGGCGTTTGACAAGCGTCAGCTGGCGCTCGCTCGCTGGGTGGGCCACTGGCAGCTCGGTGCTGGCGCTGATCGCGGGCTTGGTTGTTTTTGGCCGTGACGGCAGGGT
>JANNDW010000492.1:0-1818 GCA_031378125.1 Methylibium sp.
CACGCCGTTGTCGATGCTGTTCGTGCCGCTGCCGCTGAATGGCACGTTCCTGGCCAGGGTCACCGGCCCGCCCGGCAGCGGCACCGTGGCCGGCGTTGCGGTGAAGGCGTTGATGGTGGTCGTTGGCGTGAATTTTTTAACCGCCTTGTAGGTTGACGAGGTGCTGTTGCCGGCACGGTCGAAAGAGCGGATGCGGAACCAGCGTGTCGGTTTGTCGGCCAGCGTGTAGGGGACGGTGACGACGAAGCCGCTGTCGTACTGCTTCACTGGCGTTGCGGTCTCGAACTGCGCCGGCTCAGCGCGCCAGCGCTGCACGGTCACCCACTCGTCCTTCGTCGTCGCACCGAGGCCGTTGAACTTGACGATCTCGTCGACGACCACGCCGCCCAGGCCCTGCGGGTCGGCGGCCTGTGCGCGCAAACGCATCACCGGCGCGGGCAGGTTGTCCTGCACGACGATGGTGGTGGCGCCATTGGTGCCGCTGTCCAGCGTAAAGCTCGGCACCGGGGGCGGCGTCTTGTCCCAGTAGATCGACAGCGTGCCGCTGGGCAGCTTGGGGGCTGGGCAGACAAACTTGCCGCCCGAGACATTGCACGCGATGTTTGAGCGTGCACCACCCACGCCAAGCATGGGCGGCGTTGTGACGACCTCGCGTGAGCAGATGCGCGAGCTGCCGTTGTCGGCTGCCAGCTCGGCAAAGTCGGGCTCACCCGTCACCTCGCGGTAGTCCAGCGGGCAGACGTCGAGGTTGGCGGGCACGAAGATCACATCGGCACCCGGCGCGCACAGCGAATACGGTGGTGTGATGGCGTATTCATGGATCTTCACGCAGGCTGGCAGCGGCGACTGCGGGCAACTGCTGCCCGGCACAGCGATGTTCTTCACCAGACCCGGCGGCCCGCCATTGGGCGTGTTGATCAGGCAGGTGGGTGGTGGCTGGTAGCCAGCCGGGTAGGCCAGCGCGTGCTTGCGCTCGGTCGTGTACGCCTGGGCGTGGCCCTGGGCCTGGGCGGCCAGCGCCAGCGGCGACTCGATGGAGATCATCACCTGCTCGGGCACTTGCAGGTCGGGCGCGGTGTAGGTGTAGGTCGTTCCTGGCACGTAGCTCGGGTCGGCGGTGGTGGCCGCGTCAGGCGGCGCAGGCACGATGCTCATGGTGACGGCGGACTGCAGCGCGTTGTCGCCCACCGCCACCGTGACTTTGCCGTCGCTTGAACTGACGCTGCCGGCGCCAGGGCCGAGTGCTTGCGCGGCGCTCGGCGCGGCGCTGCCACCGCCGCCGCCGCCACAACTGGCCAGGCCGGCGACCACGAGACACAGGGCCAGCGCCCGAGCGCAACGGGCGATGTGCAATGGGGTCATGGTGTCGATTCCCTGCGCGCGAATGGCGCTGACGGCGAGGCGGATGGCGGTCATGGCGGACTCCTCAGCGCAAGCCGCGCGGATGCCAGTGGGGTGAGCGGGACAGCTCGGTCAGAAACAGCACCAGATCGAGCGGGCGGTGGAAGCGGATCGGCGGCGCCAAACCTGACGAGCTGACCTCGGCCTGCCAGTGGCGCTGCTGCGTCTGAGGCCAGACGCACAGGGTGAAGCGGCGCTCGTCGGCGTCGTCTTGGCGGGGGTCGGGGATATCGTTCATGGGCAGTTCGTGAACGCACTGTCCCGGTCCGCCGTTTCCGCGCCGTTTCCGCGCCGTTCCCTGGCGGCGCCGGGCCCTGGTGGCCCAGGGAACGCCCGGGCCAGGCCCAGCCCGACCCTCAGGTCAAAAGATCGCGGTGCCGGCGAATGAACGCGGCTTGCAGCGGCGGCAGGCCGCGC
>JANNDW010000043.1:0-11486 GCA_031378125.1 Methylibium sp.
GGGTGACCTTCATCGTCTCGGTGCCACCGGTCAGCTGCCACAGCAACTCGTTGCCGCCGCCCAGCGGGTCCGACGGGCTGGGCGCCTGTTCGGGCACCAAGGTGTTCTTGAACTCGACGCGGTAGGTCACGCGCGACTTCAAGCTCGCGCCGATGCCGATGTGGAATTCGTAGCGGTAGCCGTTGCACGCTCGCAAGCCCTGGTTGCCCTGGCCCGGCTCGTGCAGCGGGTTGAAGTTCATGATCAGGTAGAGCTTGTCGTGCCGCAGGTCCGACACCCAGGCGTAGGTGTCGGTGTTGTCGGCACAGGGTTCGTTCAGCACCGCCAGCGCCTCGCGGTGGCTGGACGCTTGCGCGCCGACGCCAAAGGCCGCGAGCAAGGTCGCGGCAATCAAGTTCTTGCACAGTTTCTTCATGCTGATCTCCTTGAGAGTCAAAAGCCTCTCCCTCCTGCCCCGGTGGGGCGAGGATGTCGGGTGAGGTGGCGGGTGGCCGGAGCAGCCGGCCAAAGCAGCGGCCCGCTAGAGGTAGGCCGCCGGGTTGAGTGAACCGTGCACATAGAACAGCGCGCCCACGTCGGTCGTCACCGCGCCGTGGCGGCTGCCCATCGGCGCGAGCTGGTAGTCGCTACTGCGCAGCAAGGTGTCGCCGACGAAGGCTTCGCCGGCGAGCATCATGCATTCCTCCTCCAGCGGGTGGCCGTGCGCGTTGACGCTGGCGCCGGCGCGCATGCGCACGAGCAACGAGCTGCGTTCGCCGCCTTGCCACAGCGCGCGGATGCGCACGCCGGGGCAGAAGTCGTCCCAGCCGCCGTCGCCGCGCACGGCGGAGAAGTGCGTCAGCGATGCAGCCGGCACATCGGGTGCGCTCAGGCGCAGGAACAGGCGTGCGCCAGCGGCGCCGGCGTGAATCGGGTGAGCGAGGTCGTGCGGCAAGCACGCGGCCTCGCCGCAGGCCAGCATCTTGTCGACGCTGGCGGCGCTAGCGACGTTGCCGACGTTGTCGACGTTGCCGACGACGACCGCCTCGCCGCCCAGCACTACCAGCTCGGCCTGCGTGAAACACGGGTCGCGCGGCACGATGGCGTGCGGCCCCAGTTCGATCAGGCAAGAGCTTGCCAGCCCGGTGCGGGCGAGCGGCCTGTGGCGCACCGCCGCGGCAAGCAGCGACCAGGGCAAGCCGTCGCGCCGCACGGTCAGGAACTGGCTCTCGTGCGCATGGCTGGCCCGCACCCGTTCGAGCAGGCGGCTGCGCAGGTCGGGTCGAGGTTGCGGCGTCATCGGGCTGCCATTGACAGGGACGGTGGTGTTCATGAGCTCAACGCGCCCGCGCGGGCATCGTCCTCGTTCAACAGGCCGCGCATCGTGTTCAGGCCGCGCCGGATGTGCGACTTCACGGTCCCCAGCGGCAGGTGCACCTGCGCCGCGATCTGCTCGTGCGTCAGCCCGCGGTGGAATGCGAGCGACAGCAATTGGCGTGGCAGCGGGTCGAGTTGTTCGAGTGCGGCGCGCAAGGCGTCGGAGCGTTGCGCGTCGTGCATCATTTCGGCCGGGTTGTCATGCGCATCGCCCTGGTCGTCGACCAGGCTGTGCGGCTCGGGGTGCGAGCTGGCTTCGTCGCGGCGCCGCAGAGGGTCGAGCGCGCGGTTTCGAGCGAGTGTCAGCAGCCAGGCCATCACCGGGCCGCGCTGGCGGTCAAAGCGCAGCGCCTGGCGCCAGACCTGCCAGTACACGTCTTCGGTCACCTCCTCGGCGCAGGGCAGGTTGTGGGTGATGCCGCGCGCCATGCCGTAAACGCGGCCGACGGTCGCGTCGTACAGCAGGCCGAGCGCGCGTTCGTCGCAGGCGCCGATGCGTTCGACCCATTCGCACAGCGTGCCGTCTTCAACGGGGTCGCGGGCGGCGGGGGCGGCCTGGCGCTTGTCCATCGAGGGGGCTGTCGGTGGTTCGTGGGTTCGCGGCAGCTGGGCGAACAGGGCGTCGAGCTGATGGCTCAATTCGAACGGCAAGGCCAGTGCAGCCTGGATCATGAAACGCTCCTCGGAAACGGCGGCGGGAACAGGGCGTGGCGCCGTGGTTGCCTGGGTATAAGCAGGCGCGGCGCTTCTGGATGCATAGGTGCAAACACTGATGTAAGGTCGGCCGAGCAACAGTCGGGTCGCGGCAAGTCGTTCAGCGTGACCACAGCTGCCGATGCGCCCGCTCGGCCGGGCCTTTCAATCGCCTGCATCCGTTTGTGCCAGGTCTGCGTAGCAAGGCCCAGGCGCCCCCAATTGCTGTCGGTGCCGGCACCCGGCCCTGGCAAAAGGGCTGCAACCTGAACCACAAAGGAAGAGACTCATGACATCGCAACCAAATACGGCGGGGCGGCTTGTGCCCTTGGCCGCCGCGCTGTGCGCAGCGGCGGCCGCCATGCTGACGGCGCCGGCGCAGGCTTCCAGCCACCGTGAAGCGCCCTTCATCACCACCCAGCCCAAGGTGGACGCGACCGACTTCTACATGTTCAACAGCTACGAGCCCGGGCGCGACGGCTACGTGACGCTGATTGCCAACTACCTGCCGCTGCAGTCCCCGTACGGCGGCCCGAACTACTTCTCGCTGGACCCGAACGCGCTGTACGAAATCCACCTGGACAATGACGGTGACGCGAAGGAAGACCTCACGTTCCAGTTCCGCTTCAAGAACAAGCTGAACAGCGTGACCTTGCCCATCGGCGACAAGAACATTGCCATCCCGCTGATCCAGGCTGGCCAGGTGACCGACGTGAAGTCGCCCTCGCTGAACGTGAGTGAGAGCTTCACCGTCGACGTGATTCGCGGGGATCGCCGCCGCGACTGGGAAAGGCGCACCAGCATCACCAACGCAAGCAATGGCAGCGCCACCTTCGACAAGCCGGTCGACAACATCGGCACCAAGACCATTCCCGACTACGCCGGTTATGCGGCCAAGCACATCTACAACGTCAACGTGCCCGGCTGCAGCATGCCCGGCAAGGTGTTCGTGGGCCAGCGCAAGGAGCCGTTCGCGGTCAACCTGGGCGTGATCTTCGATCTGGTGAACGCTCCGCTGGCGGTCATCACCGACCCGGCGCTGATCAATGCCGCGCCGAACATCATCGACGACGCGAACATCACCACGCTGGCGCTGGAAGTACACAAGAGCTGCCTGGTGGCGCGCGGCTCCACCGACCCCGTGATCGGCGGCTGGACCACCGCGAGCCTGCGCCAGGCGCGCTTGCTCGACCCGACGCCCAAGCAGGGCCTGCAAACCACCGAAATCGTGGCGGGCCCGTGGACGCAGGTGTCGCGGCTGGGCATGCCGCTGGTGAACGAAGTGGTCATCGGCCTGCCGGACAAGGACAAGTTCAACGGCTCCCGCCCCAAGGACGACGGCCAGTTCGCCGACTACGTGACGAACCCGTCGCTGCCGGCGCTGCTGGAGATTGCGCTGGCCATTCCCGGCACGGCCCCGAAGAACCTGCCGCGCACCGACCTGGTGACGACCTTCCTGACCGGCATCAAGGGCCTGAACCAACCTGCCAAGGTCACGCCGTCTGAAATGCTGCGCCTGAACACCGCGATCCCTGCGACTCCCGAGGCACAGCAGAACCGTTTGGGCATCGTCGGCAACATCCTGGCCAACGGAACCGACAGCGCCGGCTTCCCGAACGGGCGCCGCCCCAAGGATGACGTGGTCGACGTCTCGCTGGTGGCGATGATGGGCGGCCTGTGCATGGCCAATGGCGAAAACAACGCTCTCGGCCTGGGTGAAAGCTGCAAGCCGGGCAATGTGCCGCTGGGGGCCACATCGCTGAAGCTGCACGACGCGGTGGACCAGGCCGTGATTCCACTGCTGCCCAGGTTCCCGTACCTGTTCACGCCCACCCCCGGCGCCAAGTGAGGAGAGCCCCATGAGCAAATCTAGCCTGATGCTGTGCGGCTGTGTGGCGCTGCTGCTGGCCGCCTGCGGCGGTGGCAGTTCCGACACCACGGCGGCCCCTGCGCCGCAGAGCGTGGACTATGTGCCGACGGCCGCCAGCGAAAGCACCTCGGTGTTCGCCGGCTGGTTGAAGCAGATGTCCGGACAGTCCTTGGAGAGCAAGGACTCGATGAACACGAGCACGTTCACGCCGACGGTGCAAGAAGACACGGAGCCGGTCGCAGCACCACTTTGACCCAACGCAAACCTGCAACGGCGGCGGCCAGATCTGCCGCCGTTTGTCTTGAATATCACGAACCGGGCATCGATTCATTGAGCGGTTTCCCATCCACTGTGCATCCGAGGACAAGAGGTCTGCGTATCCAAAGCCAGCGCGATGTCATGTTTCCCGGACACCGCCTGCCGCTGCCAGGCCCGAAACCCGGGTCGGGCGATGTTCACCCCACATGAAGGAAGAGAAGATGAAAATCATTTCATTGCGCACCCGACGCGCGCTGCCGGCACTGACCGCGATATGCGCTGCCGTGGCCGCCCTCACCGCGCCCAGTGTTCAGGCGTCCAGCCACCGTGAAGCCCCGTTCATCACCACCGCGCCCAAGGTGGACGCGACCGATTTCTACATGTTCAACAGCTACGAGACGGGCCGGGGTGCCTACGTGACGCTGATCGCCAACTACATCCCGCTGCAGGCTCCGTACGGCGGCCCGAACTATTTTTCGCTGGACCCGAACGCGCTGTACGAGATTCACATCGACAACAACGCCGATGCCAAGGAAGACATCACCTTCCAGTTTCGCGCCAAGAACACGCTGAAGAACGGAACCAAGGGCATCGAGCTCGACATCGGCGGCACGATGGTTGCGATCCCGTTGATCCAGGCCGGCCAGCTCACCGGCGCGAACGCGGTGCGCAATTCGCCGGTGCTGAACCTGAACGAGACCTTCACCGTCGACATGGTGCGCGGCGACCGCCGCACCGGCACGAAGGCGGCACTCAAGATCGCGGCCACGTCGCCGAACGGCACCCCGGGCGCCACGGTCTTCGACAAGCCGGTGGACAACATCGGCGTGAAGACGATTCCCGACTACGCCGGCTACGCCGCCAAGCATGTGTACACGGTCGACATTCCCGGCTGCAGCGCACCCGGCAAGGTCTTCGTGGGTCAGCGCAAAGACCCGTTCGCGGTCAACCTCGGGACGATATTCGACCTGGTCAATGCGGCGCCCGCGGTGATCACCAACCCGGCCAACATCGGCGCGGCCGGGGTGGGCGATCTGGATGATGCGAACGTCACCACGCTGGCCATGGAGGTGCCCAAGGACTGCCTGACCGCCAAGCCTTCAACCGACTCGACCTACGACCCGGTGATCGGCGGCTGGACCACGGCCAGCCTGCGCCAGGGCAGCTTGCTGAACCCGGTGCCGAAGAAGGGCCATCAGACCACCGCCATCAGCGGCGGTGCGTGGACGCAGGTGTCGCGCCTGGGCCACCCGCTGGTCAATGAAGTGGTGATCGGCCTGCCCGACAAGGACCGCTTCAATGGCTCCAAGCCCAAGGACGATCTTCAGTTCGCCACCTACGTGACCAACCCGACCTTGCCGGCGCTGTTGGGCATCGCGCTGGCGTCTGACCCGGCTTTCCTGGCGCCGACCAACCTGCCGCGCACCGACTTGCTGAATGTTTTCCTGACCGGCATCGGCGGTGTCAACAAACCCAAAGGCACGGTGACGCCGGCTGAAATGCTTCGCCTCAACACGGCCATCGCGGCCGTGCCGTTCGCATCCCAGAACCGCCTGGGTGTGGCCGGCGAAGTGCTGAAGGTGGGAGGCGCCGGAAACCTGGCCCAGGCCGTTGACCTGGCGGGCTTTCCGAACGGCCGGCGCCCGAAGGACGACGTGGTCGACATCTCGCTGGTGGCAGTGGCCGGCGGCCTGTGCGTGATCAACAGCAATGCGTCGATCGCAGCGATCCAGCCGGCCGACAACAATAACGTGCTGGGCCTCAACAGCTTCACCATTCCAGGCGCCACACCCACCGTCCTCAACTCGGAATGCCGTTTCGGCAAGGTGCCCTTGGGTGCCACGTCGGCAGCGCTGCACGATGCGGTCGACCAGGCGAAGGTTCCGTTGTTCGAGACCTTCCCGTACCTGTTCACGCCCATCGGCGGAACCAAATAAGGGGAGTGGCATGAACAAAACAATGTTTGTGATGTTGGCCAGCGCCGCGGCGCTGCTGACGGCCTGCGGTGGCAGAAGCGATCCGGTGGCGGTGGTCCCCGCCGTCACCGAGGCGGTGCCTGCCGAGGCGGCCACGTCGCCCACGGCTGCGACGCAATACGTGGCCGATCTGACGGCGGTCGCCCCGATGCAGACCGACAGCCTGGAGCCGGTCAGCGCATTGCCGGACAGCTTGGCAACCGACGACACGGCGGAGCCCAGGCTGGTCGAGTGAACGAAGGAAGAGCAGCGCCTGCCCTGGACGCCATCGCAACCAGGCAGGCGCAAATTTCCTTCGTGACAAGCGGGTCCGGCCACGCCGGTTCGGGTCGGCGCATGAACCGCGCTGCGGCGAACAAACCGTAAGATCGATCCATGTTTGAACCGCCGATCAAGTCTTCACTCGCTGGTGTGTTCCTCCTCGTCGGCCTGGTGTGCGGCGCGGCTGTGCGGGCCGAGGTGGTGTTGCCCAAGAGCGATGCGGAGGTCGTCGAGACATTGCCGTTCGTGGTGGGCAGCCGGGCCGAGGAGCGCAAGCTGCGCCAACAATGGGCTGCCAATCCGCGCGACTCCGTGCTGGCCGCTGCGCTGGCGCGGCGCTACCTCGACCAGGCGCGTGACCAGGGCGAGCCGCGTTTTGCAGGCCGCGCGTTGGCGGTCTTGCAGGCCTGGCCCGATGTGGACAAAGCGCCCGACGACGTGCTGTTGATGCTGGCCACGGTGCAGCAGTTCCTGCACGATTTCGATGGCTCGGCGCAAAACCTGGAGCGGCTGGTCAAGCGCCAGCCAGGCCATGCGCAAGGCTGGTTGACGCTGGCCACGATACGCAGGGTGCAGGGGCGTTATGCCGAGTCCGACAAGGCCTGCCTTGCGTTGGCGGCGATCCCGGCCGCCGCGCTCTATGCCCAGGCTTGCGAGGCCGAGAACTTGGGGTTGCGCGGTGAGTTTGCCAAGACGCGGGAATCGCTGCGGCAGTTGTTGGCCACACCCCAGTTGTCGGCCGGCACCCAGACCTGGCTGTTGACCACGTTGGCGGAGACCGAGGCCCGCGCCGGCAGAAGCGCCGATGCGGAGAAGGCCTACCGGGCAGCGTTGCGTTTGCAGCCGGACGACTACACCTCGTTGTCGTTTGCCGATTTCCTGATGGAAAGCGGCCGCGCCGCGGACGCACTCGGCGTCCTCAAGCGCATGTCACGCACCGATGCCGTGGTGCTGCGGCTGGCCATGGCCGGCGCCCGTTTGAAGACCCCCGATGCGGCGCGTGACGCGCAGGAAATGCGCGACCGCGTGACCCAGGCCAACCTGCGCCCTCAGGCACAAACGCTGCATGCGCGCGAGCAGGCGATGTTTGCGCTGGTGGTCGAGAACCAGCCAGAACGTGCTCTCAGCCTGGCTCGCACCAACGTCACGCTTCAACGCGAACCGATCGACGTATTGCTGCTGGCCCAGACCGCGCGTGCCGCCGGCCAGTCGGCGGCGGTGCGAGAGGCCGAGCGCATGCGCGATGACATGGGACTGAAGGATGCACGCCTCGATGCGCTGCTGTAGGCGCACCGGTTCGAGCTGGCTGGCGTGGCTTGCCGCAGTGGCGTTTCTGTGCGCCGCATCGGGGGCCTGGGCCCACAAGGCAAGCGACGCCTATGTGCAGATGATGGGCACCGAGAAGGGCCTGACGGTTCGCGTGGATATTGCGCTGCGCGACCTGGACGCCGTGCTGGACATTGATACCGACGGCAATGGCCAACTCACTTGGGGCGAGATTCGCACGGCCTGGCCGGCCATCGAAGGCTATGTGGCATCGCATGTGCAAATCGAAGGCTGTTCGCTCGGAGCGCCGCTGCGCTCTCTCGAGCGCCGTGCCGACGGGGTGTATGCGGCGCTGGCCTTTGCCTCGGCCTGCACGCCCAAGGCCGAACCGCCGATTCGCTACACCGTGTTCGCCGATGTGGATCCCACGCACCGCGGCATTGCGCGAACTTCAATTCCGGGACAGCCCTCGACGGTGCGCGTGCTGGACCCGCGCCAGCCCTTGGCCCTGAGCGCAGCGGCCGGGTCTGAGGCCGCGGCGGGAGCCGGTCCCGGAGCCTCGTCCATCGCACCGAGTCCAGCGGCTGTGGCGCAAGCACCTGCGGGCTTCTTGCGCGAAGGCGTGCACCACATCGTGACCGGCTACGACCATGTGTTGTTCCTGATGTGCCTGCTGTTCCCGGCCGTGATGCGCCGAACCCAACAGGGCTGGCAACCGCTTCAGACCTTGCGAGAGGCTCTGTGGCCGGTGCTCGGCATCGTCACGGCGTTCACGGTGGCGCATTCGATCACGCTGGCGCTGGCGGCGTTGAAATGGGTGTCGCTGCCGTCCTGGTTCATCGAACCCGCGATCGCGGTCACGATCATCCTGGCCGCGCTGAACAACCTCTGGCCGATCTTTCGCGGCCGGGTGGTGTGGGTGACCTTTGCGTTCGGCCTGTTGCATGGCTTCGGCTTTGCCAGCGTATTGAGCGAGTTGAACCTGCCGACCGCACAGTTCGCCTTCGCCTTGCTGCAGTTCAATGTGGGGCTGGAGCTGGGTCAGATCATGATCGTGGTCGTGGCTCTCTCGCTGATGTTTCTGGCGCGCAACAGCCTGCGGTATGTGCCCGTCGTCATCCGTGGCGGTTCAGGCGTGGCGATCGCCGTCGCGTTGCTGTGGTTCGTCGAGCGCACGGCCGACATCAAGCTGCTGCCGTTTTGACGCCGTGCTGCGCCGTTGCGGTGTTTTGTTGAACGCGCGGTGAACTACAATCACATCCCTTCGATGACAAGGGCGAAAATGGCATGATGGTTGTGGCAACGCGAACTACCACCTTCCGCTGGAAGGTCTAGTCGGCCGCGCGCCACGACTCGTCAAGTTCAACCCCTTTCGTTGACTCCAAAAAGCGCGGCATGGCCCGCGCTTTTCTTTTTTGTGGAGAGCTTTCATGATTTCGATTCAACTGCCCGACGGTTCCAAGCGTGAATTCGACGCGCCGGTCAGCGTCGCCGAGGTGGCCGCGTCCATTGGGACGGGCCTGGCCAAGGCCGCATTGGCGGGGCGTGTGACGGTCGATGGCACATCCCGCGTGGTCGACACCGGCTTCATGATCGATCGGGACACACCGTTGGCCATCATCACCGACAAGGATGCCGACGGGTTGGAAGTCATTCGCCACTCCACGGCGCATTTGCTGGCCTATGCGGTGAAAGAGCTGTTCCCCGATGCGCAAGTGACCATCGGCCCGGTGGTCGAAAACGGCTTCTTCTACGACTTTTCATACCAGCGCCCGTTCACGCCGGAGGACCTGGTGGCCATCGAAGCCAAGATGACGGAGCTGGCGCGCAAGGACGAAAAGGTCGAACGCCGCGTGCTGCCGCGTGACGAGGCGGTGGCCCACTTCAAAGGTATCGGCGAGGCTTACAAGGCCGAGATCATTGCCAGCATTCCCGCGGGCGAAGACGTGTCGCTGTACCGCGAAGGCAATTTCGAGGACCTGTGCCGCGGTCCGCACGTGCCCAGCACCGGAAAGCTCAAGCACTTCAAGCTGATGAAGGTGGCCGGCGCCTATTGGCGCGGCGACCACCGCAACGTGATGCTGCAACGCATCTACGGCACGGCCTGGGCCACCAAGGACGAGCTGCAGCAGCACCTGCACATGCTCGAAGAGGCCGAAAAGCGCGACCATCGCAAGCTGGGCCGCGAGCTCGATCTGTTCCATATCGACGAGCATGCGCCGGGCCTGGTGTTCTGGCACCCGAAAGGCTGGACGCTGTGGCAAAACGTCGAGCAGTACATGCGCCAGGTCTATCGGGACAACGGCTACCTCGAGGTGAAGGGGCCGCAGATTCTGGACAAAGGCCTGTGGGAGAAGACGGGCCACTGGGACAACTACCGCGACAACATGTTCACGACCGAATCGGAGAAGCGCGAGTACGCACTCAAGCCGATGAATTGCCCCGGGCACGTGCTGATCTTCAAGTCCTCGATGCGCAGCTATCGCGACCTGCCGCTGCGCTACGGTGAGTTCGGCCAGTGCCATCGCAACGAGCCCAGTGGGGCGCTGCACGGCATCATGCGCATTCGCGGCTTCACGCAGGACGACGGGCATGTCTTCTGCACGGAAGATCAGATTCTCGACGAGTGCGTGGCGTACAACGCCTTGGTGCAAAAGGTCTACGCCGACTTCGGCTTCACGCGGATCATCTACAAGGTCGCGACACGGCCGGAGCATCGGGTGGGCGCCGACGACCTGTGGGACAGGGCCGAACATGGCCTGATGGAGGCGCTGCGCCGCTCCGGTTGCGAGTTCTCGATTTCGCCCGGCGACGGTGCGTTCTATGGCCCGAAGATCGAATACACGCTGAAGGATGCGCTCGGCCGCCAATGGCAGTGCGGCACGATGCAGATCGACTTCAACATGGCAGAGCGCCTGGGCGGCGAGTACGTCACCGAGTCCAGCGGCCGGGCTCACCCGGTGATGCTGCACCGCGCCATCATCGGCAGTTTCGAGCGTTTTATCGGCATCCTGATCGAGCAGCATGCCGGCGCGTTGCCGGCCTGGTTGTCGCCGGTGCAGGTGGATGTCCTCAATATCACTGAAGGACAGGCCGCCTACGCCACCAGCGTCGCCAAAACGCTGCAAAAACAAGGACTTAGAGTGGAGTCCGATTTGCGCAACGAGAAAATTAACTATAAAATCCGCCAGCATTCAATGCAGAAGGTTCCGTACATCCTTGTGGTTGGCGACAAGGAAAAGGCAAACGGAACCGTTGCGGTGCGCGCCCGGGGAAACCGGGATCTCGGTGTGATGCCCTTGGAAGCGTTCTCAACGCTGCTTGCCAACGACATTGCCGCCAAGACCTGATTCCACGGCGCGCTTCTATTTTTTTGGGCTCCAGTTTGCCTTGGAGTCCGTTGAAGGATTTGAACCATCGCTACTTTTGCTGACCGCCGTACCCCCAACGCAGAGCGCAAACACCGCCTCAACCGGGAGATCATGGCACCGGAAGTCCGCTTGAACGGGCCAGAGAACGAGCCACTGGGCATCGTGAGCATCACCGAAGCCCTGCGTTTGGCAGGCGAGCAAGACGTCGATCTGGTCGAGATCGTGGCGCAAGCCGATCCCCCGGTGTGCCGGCTGATGGACTACGGCAAGTTCAAGTACCAGGAGCAAAAGAAAGCGGCGGAAGCCAAGTCCAAACAAAAGGTCATCGAGGTCAAGGAAGTGAAATTCCGGCCCGGTACCGACGAAGGCGATTACCTGATCAAGATGCGCAACTTGCGCCGCTTTATCGAAGAAGACGGAGACAAGGGCAAGGTC